>NZ_JBRCAD010000081.1:0-29274 GCF_053493415.1 Trichothermofontia sp.
CTGCCCCCCAGCCCCCCAGCCCAGTTGAAGGTGCCAGCGCCCTTTCCTCACCCTAGTCCAGTGGGCATAAAATTTCGCAACGTTAGGTAGTCACGACTTTAGGCATGGTGAGCTAGCGTGGGGGCTACTGCGTTGACCGAAGTCACTGCCTGACCTTGGGAGTAACGACTTGAGTCGGTGCGCGCTAGATCCAGGACGACAAACCGACCGTAAGTCACGAGGAATGGTGCGTTGCGCCCAAGACCAGTCTGGGCGTCCATTGTGATCGGCGGCGGCCCTAGCCCATACGGGTTGGCCAAGCCGCTTCACCTCGGCGCAGGCTGTTCGGCTAGCCCTTGCCCCGTCCAATGAAGGCTGACTCAGAGGGGATCAGGTTGTTGAACCGGGTCGCTTCACTTAAACTTTATCAAGGGAACCCTAATTAATCCGTTATGAATCCGCCAAAGGGACATGCGTCTTCTGTGAGACAGGCTACAATCGGAGAGACCTTGTGTTTTTAAGGACAATCATTTGACGAGAAACCATCAGGGTTCATTTAACCAGAGACAAGCTCTGGGAAAGCTGTACCCCCACGCTTGCCGCTAGCAGGCGATTGAGGTCAATCCATTCATGTCCGGGCGATTGCTGGCATGATCTCCCTAGAATTGATCAGCTATTGATCAAGGGTCAGGGTTGGATAACGGTTCATTTATAGTATTAGGTTCTTGCAAGAAAGGAGCATGAGGAACGCGGCATGACCCAGGCTAAAACCCTACTTGAGGTAATGACTCCAGCCGTAGAGGATGACACCCTCCAAGAGGCGCATTTATACGCTACCGATGGGGTAGTTGATCTCTTAACCGATGAGGATGAGGACAACGATCAGGAGCTAGCCAACGCCTTGCCCAACTCGGACGGCGATAAAGGCGCGAAAGGCCGCTCCAGCCGCCGCAAGGCACAGGTCAAGAAAAAACACTACACCGAAGACTCAATCCGCCTTTATTTGCAGGAGATTGGTCGCATTCGTCTCCTCCGGGCAGACGAGGAAATTGAACTGGCACGGGAGATCTCGCGCCTGCTCTACTACTACCAGGTCCAGGAGGATCTCCACGAGCGTCTAGAAGAACCCCCCACCCATGTGGAGTGGGCACAGGAGGTGTGGAAGCGCGATCGCGTCCGGGAAATCCTGCGGGAAGCTACCGGGAAGGAGCCGTCCGATAAGCAGGTGGAGGAAAAACGGCGAGCGCTGGATGCCCAACTGGCCCAGGAATGGGACGAGCGCGGTAATGGCTGGTTGCCGGAGTTTCGCCGCAATCTGTACCTAGGGCAACGGGCCAAGGATAAAATGGTGCAGTCCAACCTGCGGCTGGTGGTTTCGATCGCCAAGAAATATATGAACCGGGGTCTTTCGTTCCAAGACCTGATCCAGGAAGGCAGCTTGGGGCTGATCCGGGCCGCTGAGAAATTTGATCACGAGAAGGGCTACAAGTTCTCAACCTACGCCACCTGGTGGATTCGGCAAGCCATTACGCGGGCGATCGCCGATCAGTCGCGCACCATTCGCCTACCGGTGCATCTTTACGAAACGATCTCACGCATCAAGAAGACCACGAAACTCCTGTCCCAGGAGATGGGTCGCAAGCCAACGGAAGAAGAGATCGCGACCCGCATGGAAATGACGATCGAGAAATTGCGCTTTATCGCCAAGTCCGCCCAGTTGCCGATATCCCTAGAAACCCCGATCGGGAAGGAAGAGGATTCGCGCCTGGGCGATTTTATTGAGTCCGATGGGGAAACGCCGGAAGATCAAGTCTCCAAGAGCCTACTGCGGGAGGATTTGGAAGGTGTCCTCGGCACCCTCAGCCCCCGGGAACGGGATGTACTGCGCCTGCGCTATGGCCTGGATGATGGCCGGATGAAAACCCTGGAGGAAATTGGCCAGATCTTCAACGTTACCCGCGAACGCATTCGCCAGATCGAAGCCAAGGCCCTACGGAAGTTGCGTCATCCCAATCGCAATAGTGTTCTGAAGGAATATATCCGCTAAGGCAGCCCCCCCTGGTTGACTGACTAATCTTTTGCTCTCATCCCTAAATCCCTTCGCCCACTAGGGGCGAAGGGCCTGCCATCCCAAAACCGGCTGCAAAAGCCGCGCCCTGGGAGAGGGGTTGGGGTGAGGGCGGTTCGAGTTTTGTCAGCCAATCAGGCTGTCAGCCCTTAAGTTTGACGCTGTCAAGTTTGACGCTGCCCTGGCATACGGGTCCTGTTAGGATCGGACAGCATCGGTAGAAGGGCAGAAAAAAGCACTCCGCCGTGGGAGTGCCTAGGGGTATCCAAGGGAAAATTAGTTAAAAGTAATTGTTAAGTTTATATAAATTCCTGATCATTAAATTAACAGAAATAGGCGTAAATGCCTAGTCCCTGTGCGACTGTTTGTAACAAAAACTTGACATTAGGCGGGGGCTTTGGGCGAGGCGAGGGGGTATAGTCCTGGCGAAACCTCCGATCGCGCCCGGTGAGCCTGACCGTGGAGCGGGGTGACTGTGCTTGAACGCGGCCATCCTCCAGGGGAGGCAAGGCACGATCGTTTGACCCTATCATGGCTGCCCCCCCTGGCTGTGCCCGAATGCCGGATCACCCCTGACCACCGAAACCCAGGCAACTCCCTACGCCGCGATCGGGAATTTTCAGTGACAATAGAACTAGTATTGCTGCTGGGTGTGATTAACGCTGGACCCCGATGGACATTCCCCGTCTGCATCCGGATACCATTGACCAGGTGAAACAGCGGGCCGACATTGTGGATGTCGTCTCGGAACACGTGGTGCTGAAAAAACGGGGTAAGGATTTCGTTGGGCTGTGTCCCTTCCACGATGACAAGTCCCCCAGCTTTACCGTCAGTCCCGGCAAACAGTTTTACTACTGCTTTAGCTGCGGTGCCGGGGGCAATGCGATCAAGTTTCTGATGGAACTGGGCCAGCGCTCGTTCAGCGATGTTGTCCTGGATCTGGCCCGACGCTACCAGGTGCCCGTCACCCCTCTGGAACCGGAGCAACGCCAGGCGTTGCAGCGGCAGTTGACGGTTCGGGAGCAACTCTACGAGATTTTGGCCCTGACGGCCCGCTTTTATGAACATGCGCTCCGCCAACCCCAGGGACAGCAGGCCCTGGCCTATTTGTATGAACAGCGCCGCTTGCGCCCGGAGACGATTCAGCAGTTTCAATTGGGCTATGCCCCGGCGGGTTGGGAGACACTCTACGGGTATCTGGTGACCCAAAAACACTATCCCGTCGATCTGGTGGAGCAGGCTGGGTTAATTGTGCCCCGTAAAAGTGGCGGGGGCTATTACGATCGCTTCCGCGATCGCCTGATGATTCCCATCCATGACCTCCAGTCGCGGGTGATTGGCTTTGGGGGGCGGGCACTGGGGGATGAACAGCCCAAGTACTTGAATTCCCCGGATACGGATCTGTTCGACAAGGGCCGCACCCTATTTGCCCTGGATAAGGCACGGGCGGCGATCGCCAAAACCGATCAGGCCGTCGTGGTGGAAGGCTATTTTGACGTGATCGCCCTCCATGCGGCGGGGATCACCCAGGTAGTGGCCTCCCTCGGCACAGCCCTCAGTACGGCCCAGATTCACCAACTCCTGCGCTACACCGAGTCAAAGCAGATTATTCTGAATTTCGATGCTGATCGCGCCGGGACCCAGGCAGCCCAACGGGCGATCGGCGAAGTGGAAGATCTCGCCTACCAGGGGCAAGTGCAATTGCGGGTGCTGACGATCCCCGATGGCAAGGACCCGGATGAATTTCTCAAGCGCCAGACGGCGGACGACTACCGCGAACTGCTGCGCCAAGCGCCCCTCTGGCTCGACTGGCAGATCCAGCAAATTTTAGTCGGCAAGGATCTCAAGCAGGCGGATCAGTTCCAGGCCACGGTCCTGGCGATCGTGCAATTGCTGGGCAAACTGCCCAACGCGACGCTCCGCACCCACTACATCCACCACTGCGCTGAACTCTTGAGCCAGGGGGATGCCCGCCTGACGCTGCGCTATGAAAATGATCTCCGCACCCAGGTCCGGGGCCAACGCTGGCATGGTCGGTCCCACAAGTGGGAGCGCTCGGCGGATTTCAACCTCCGTGAGGCAGCGGAAGCCCAGTTGCTCTTGATCTATCTCCACTGCCCCAACTACCGACCCACGGTGCGCACCACAATGGCGGAGCGGGAGTTGGAGTTGAGCCTCTCCCACCACCGGCTCCTCTGGCGGGAAATTCTGGCGATCGAAGAAACCGCGATCGCCCTAGGTCCCGATGCCCCCCCCACCGATACCTATCCCTACCTGCCAACAGTGGATTTGGTCACAGCCCTACGCGATCGGGGGAGCCAGGAACCAGACCTCCTCAAGGCGATTCAACCGTTCCTACAACTGGATGAGAAGGCCGCCCTCGATCTTTATCGGCCAGCCCTGGTGATTCGCACCGCCTCGGCGAGTTTGGAGCGGATCATGTGTGAAAAGCGTTGCCGTCATTTATTGAAAATGTGGGAAGAGGTGAGTCAAGCCGTGACCCATCCCCAAGTTCTGCGCGATGCCCAGGCCCACATTGACTCTCTGCAAACCGCACTGGCAACCGCAGCTGATCCAGTGGGCAATCCCAGCGAGCAAGCCCTCCAACACTTGAAGCAGGTGGCTAACCGTGAACTCCACCATATCCAAGCTGTCCTCAATCAAGAACTGGCCGCTGTCCTCCCCACTGCCAATCTTCCCACCAATGCTGATCCGCACGCCACGATCGCCCCTGCCACCGCCGCAACGGGGTCAGGCCCCGATCCGGATGGCACCGCCGAAGCGTCCCGTCGTCAAGCCTTTTATCAGGAGGAGTACTACAAAGAAAAGCGCTATCTCCAGCAATTGGATCAGCAACGCTGGGTTACCCCCCGTGATTTGATCCGAACGCCCCTGGGATAGGGGTATCTCCGGGTATGATGGGGAGGCGTGATGGTACAAACGGCTAGAACCTGGGTATCCTAGGCAAGAACTGGGTTAAACAAGCGGGAGGCTGGCTTTTCCAAACTGGGATGCTCCCGACCGTATCGAGCCTGCTGCTTGTATAGGATTTGCTGTCTAGTGCCACTGGAGCTAATGCCAAAGCCCGATTCCCCTCTACCCGAAGTGGTCTATACCCCAGACAGTCGTCTGCAACACCCCCTTGCTCTCCTGAAAGCAATGGGCCAGGATTTATTCGCCTCGCGGGAGTTGGCTTGGCGGCTCATGGTGCGGGACATGAGTGCCCAATATCGTCAGTCGCTTTTGGGTTTTGCGTGGGCCTTTGTTCCCCCGATCGTGACGGCGATCGGGCTGACCCTTGCTAACAATGCCAATGTCCTCAATGTGGGGGTGACGGAGCTGCCCTATCCGGCCTATGTGATGTTTAGTGTCTCCCTATGGCAAACCTTTACGGAGGCCCTCATTGGTCCCCTCCAGGCGATCACGACGGCCAAACCTATGCTGGTTCGGATTAACTTCCCCCGCGAAGCCATTATTCTTGCTAAACTAGGTCAAATTTTTGTTAATTTTGGCATCAAGTTAATTTTAATTGTTGGGTTATTCATCTGGTTTAAGATATCCGTCCCCTGGACGATCGTGCTGGCTCCGGTTGCCTTAATTCACTTGATTGCTTTAGGGACAGGCATTGGATTGATTTTGGCCCCGATCGGGGGACTGTATGAGGATGTTTCTAAAGGATTAACCCTGCTGATTGGCATCTGGTTATTTTTCACGCCTGTCATTTTCCCCGTTCCCCAGTCTGGCCTGTTTGCCACCCTCGTCCAGTTGAATCCGGTGACCCCCCTCTTGGTGAGTGCCCGTGATCTGGCCACGGTGGGTATGGTGCCCGACAGTACCCCTTTCTGGATTGCCAGTCTATTCGCGATCGCCAGTCTCCTGTTGGGCTGGCTGATTTATCGCCTATCACTCCCTTTTGTTATTGAACGGATGAGTGCTTAATGCTGATGGATAGTGCGATTGACACGGTTGATCAGTCCTTGGCCAGTAAGGAGATTGTCCTGACGGTAGATCAGGTTTCTAAGAAATTTTGCCGTAGCTTAAAGCGATCGTTGATGTATGGCATCCAGGACATTGGCAGTGAAATTTTGGGCCTAGGACGACACAGTGATACCCTCCGCAAGGGAGAGTTTTGGGCACTCCAGCAGGTGAGTCTGACCCTGAAAAAGGGGGAAGCTCTGGGCTTAGTCGGCAGCAATGGTAGTGGCAAAACCACGCTACTCCGAATTATCAGTGGCCTTATTAAACCTGATACGGGTAAAGTCAAAGTCAAAGGCCGAGTTGCGCCCCTCATTGCCTTAGGAGCTGGGTTTAATCCAGTTTTAACGGGACGCGAAAATATTTATGCCAATATGTCAATTTTGGGGTTAAGTAATCGAGAGATTCGTCAACAGTTTGATCAGGTCGTTGACTTTGCCGAGATTGGTGAAGCGATTGACGCTCCGGTTCATAGCTACAGCTCTGGCATGGCCGCCCGTCTTGGGTTTGCCTGTGCTGTCCATACGCAGCCCAATATTTTGCTGATTGATGAGGTGCTGGCCGTTGGTGACGTTAAGTTTCGTCTGAAGTGCGATCGTAAGTTGCGAGAACTCAAAGACCAGGGGACTTCCTTTATTTTGGTCAGCCATAATGCCTACACCATTCTGGCTATTTGTTCCTCAGCCATCTACTTAAAAAAGGGTGAAGCTATATTTTGGGGTGACACCCATACGGCCATGCAGCGCTATGAAGAAGACTTATTTATTCAGGATTCGCAAAAAATCACTGGCCAATTTTTCCGACCAGAGAAAGATCTAAAAAATAGTAATGGCCTGGATATTACAGGGTTGTTTTTTCGTGAAGATGGACACATTTTAGAGACTTCCCCCTGCAGTGGTCAACCGGTTGACTTCTGTATCCGATGTCGGGCCAGAGAGGCGATTAGCAGGGTCAGTGTTCGGATTGCGATTCGTGATCTCAGTCAGGAAGAAGGTGATCCCCTACTTTTTTTCAATAGCTATGATGATCAGGTCTGCCTTGATCTGCCCGCAGGAGAACACGAGATTTGCGTCAGGATGCTATATTTGGGGTTAGGGATCGGAACCTATACCATGCGAGTTTTTATAGCCCAGGGTGATCCGCCCGCCTACACCCTCGATCGGGTTGACTATTTTAGGTTTGCAGTTCGTAAACAACCGGGTCAAGGTAAGGCACAGTTTTATCAACCCCATTCCTGGTCTTTGCAAAGTGAGCAATAATTGCCAATGCCGAAATTGCTGTATGTAACTGAGCGTACTTTTTATCCAGACTCGATCGGGGGCGCGGTTCGCTCAACCCTATTTCTTTTGCAAGCTCTAGTAGAGCAAGGATGGCAAGTAGAAGTTCTTTGCACACGACGCATTCGATCGCCCCATTTTCAAGCCAAGTTTTGGCAATCTTTCCGACAAGGCCGCATTCCCTTCCCAACTGTTCGCGATGATGATCTGGGGTATCCCTGCTGGCGGCTGATTGCCAAGTTCGCTAATCAGGCTCGTTTTCTCAAGGTTTTGGATAAGCACCTCAACACCTATCAACCTGATGTCGTCCTAGGCGATAATGATCCCCGTTGTTGTCTACTGAATCATGCAGTTAATCGGGGGTATTTAACTTTCTACTTTGCACGGGTGGCGGAATACTTTGAACGTGAAAATCCCATCGCAAAAGGGATACATGTTATTGCCAATTCCCCTTTTGTGGCGGCGATCGCTTCAAAGATTACTGGCCAAGACGTTGAGGTGATTTTACCCTTTGTTGATCGCTCACAGTACGAGGTTCGCGATCGCCAACGTCAGTACATTGTCTTTATTAACCCGGTTCCCCAGAAGGGGCTAGAGGTGGCAAATCAAATTGTGCGTCAACTCCCAGAGGAAAACTTTCTTTTTGTCAAGGGTAAGTGGTTTCGGTATCTGGGTAAAGAAGATGAGTTTTTAGCCGACGTTCGTGACCTGCCTAATGTCACTATCTGGGAAAATCAATCAGATATGCGACGTGTCTACAAAGTCACAGACATCCTACTGGTTCCTTCCCATTTCAAAGAAACTTTTGGTCGTGTGATTGTGGAAGCTCATATCAATGGTATTCCGGTCGTCGCGGCTAAGGTTGGCGGTATTCCCTTTACCCTAGGTGAAGGCGGTATCTTAGTGGAATCTCCCCATAATCCAGCCGAGTATGTTGCGGCATTACAGCGTCTCCGCCACGACCCAGATCTTTATGCCGCCCTATCGGCCAAGGCTTATGAGAATAGCCAGCGGCCAGAATTTGATCCCCACGATCAGGTCAATCGATTTTTACAGATCGTCGCAAAATATCGTACCCCATGATGCCACCAACGGTTTCGGTTGCCATGTCTGTGTATAACTCTCAATCGTTCCTTAAAGCCGCGATCGAGAGCATTCTGCACCAAACTTTTGAGGATTTTGAGTTCATTATTATTGACGATGGTTCCACCGATCGCTCCCTCGCAATACTCCAGCACTATGCTGCTCAAGATCCCCGAATTCGCCTATCCAGCCGTGAGAATCGGGGTGTTCCTGCCACCCGCAATGAAATCCTGGCCCTGGCCCAGGGCGAATTACTGGCCGTCATGGATGCCGATGACGTTGCTTTACCCGATCGTCTACAGCGCCAGGTAGACTTTTTGCACCATCATCCCAATTGTGTTTGGCTTGGGGGAGCCTTTACCTTAATTGACGAGCGTGATCGCATCTTAACCACTATTCGGATGGCCGAGGATAACGAAACGATCCAAAAAATTTTACTGGAAGGGCATACCAGCTTTCTTCATTCCAGCGCCATGATCCGCAAATCCGCCTTACAGCAGGTGAATGGCTATGATGAACGATTTAAGACGGGTTCAGACCTAGATTTGTGGCTAAAATTGACTGAAATTGGCGAGGTCTTTAATCTACCAGAAGTCGTTGTTAAATATCGCATCCATACCCAATCGATTAGCTCCGATCAGCAAGCCAATCAATGGCAAAATGCCCAACTGATCTTTGATGCCGCCTGCCAGCGGCGCGGCTTGTCCTACCGCATCCCGGCCACGGGGTGTCGTTTCCGTCCAACCGCCGATCGCGCCTCTCAACTGGAATATATGCTGAAATATGGTTGGTGGGCCTTTAATAGCGCCCAACGTTGGACCGCCCTATTCTATGGCTGGCGGGCGCTCATGCTCAGTCCCCTCACACTGGCAGCCTGGAAACTCTTGATCTGTTCCCTCAGTAAACCATTACCCCAATCAGCTACCCGATGAGTCAATCGCCGATCGTCTCCGTGATTATGCCAGTTTTCAATGGTCAGGAATATGTGGCGGCGGCCATTGAAAGTGTTCTCGCCCAAACCTATCCCGATTTTGAGCTACTGATTACGGACGATGGTTCAACCGATGCCTCTCTGAAACTATTGCGATCGTATGCCTCTCAAGACCCTCGCATCCACCTGAACACCCAGAAAAATCGTGGTCTAACCCCCACCCTCAACGCCCTGTGGCAGCGGGCTAGGGGCACCTTTATCGCTGTCCTAGAGCAGGATGATGTGGCGATGCCCGATCGCCTTGCCCGACAGGTCAGTTTTTTAGAGCAACATCCCCAGGTTGTCGGGGTGAGTGGTGCCCAGATCCTCATTGATCACCAGGGACGCTTACTGACCTGCCTCAGCTTGCCCTTGGACAATTCAGAGATCCAAGCCGCCGCCCTAGCGGGCCACAGTAGTCTGTGTCATCCCGGTGTTATGCTGCGCCGTACCGCCCTAGCGGCCATTGGCGGTTATGATGAAACCCTAGGTCTGGCCCACGACCTCGATCTGTGGTTACGTTTAGGCGAAATCGGGGAACTCGCGAATCTGGCCCAACCCGTAGTTAAGTACCGATTACATGACCGATCCTTAAGTGAATTGTATTGTCAGCAGCAACGGCAAGAAGGACGGTTAGTGTGTGAACGGGCTTGGCAACGACGGGGCATTGAGGGCCGTTTTGAGGCCACTGCCCTGTGGCGACCGGGACCCGATCGCGCCTCCCAACACCATTTCATGTTGAAGTATGGCTGGTGGGCTTTTAATAGCCGCCAACGTCAAACGGCTATTATCTACGGTCTGAAAGCAATTCAAAAATTACCCTGGGCGATCGCGGGCTGGAAGCTCCTCCTCGTTGCGTTGATTAAACCACTACCCTCCGCTAAATAAATCCCGATTCCAATCAGTATCCCAATCATAACTATGCCCCTTGACTATGCCCCTTAACCATGCCCCTTAACTATGCCTCTTAACCATGCCCCTTGTGAGTATTCTAGTGCCTATGCATAATGCTGAAAATTTTATCAGCAAGGCACTTCTTTCATTGCTGCAAAATACAGAGACCGATCTAGAAATTATCGTCATTGACGATGATTCGCAGGATCAGTCATTAGCCAAAGTACAGGCTTTCTCTGATCCAAGAATCCGGATTTTGCAAAGTCGCGCTAGGAATATTGCCGAAACCTTTAACCGGGGTCTAGCGGCTGCTGCGGGGCAAATTTTGATGCGTTGTGACGCTGACGATTTTTATCCCCCCCAGCGGCTACAGCAACAAGTTGAGTGGTTGTTAAACCATCCAGAGTTTGGAGCGGTGTGTGGCCGTTTTAGTACCATTGACGATCGCGGCAGGCTAGTCAGTACCTTGGCCACTGGTGACCAGGCTGAAGAAATCACCCACGAACTGCGTCAGGGCCGTGTCCGCACCCATTTTTGTACCTTTGCAGTTCGTACCGAGATTGTGCGATCGCTGGGGGGATGTCGTCCCTATTTTGTAACCGGTGAAGATATCGATCTGCAACTGCGCCTAGGTGAAGTGTGTCGCGTCTGGTATCAGCCGGAAAATTGCTATTACTATCGGTTACACCCAACCTCGATCACCCATACCAAATCTGAGGACGAGCGCAACTTTTACGAAGCGATCGCCCGCCAACTGCAACACCAACGCCTCACCCAAGGACAGGATGACCTCCAACTGGGCAAAGCCCTTCCCACCCCGGCACCCTCCCCCACGCAAGGCCAACTGAGCGCGATCGCCCACCTCCAAGGCCAGCTCATCGGACAGGCCTGGCGAGACCACCAGTCGGGACAAAAGAGGGCAGCGTTAAAGGCGGGTTGGCGTTGCCTGCGCCTGAATCCTTGGCGATGGGACTATTGGCGTAGTGTACTGGCCCTATTACTGAAGCCAGCAGGCCGCCCCTAAGCGGGGGTTGGGAAAGTCCAGAAACAAGCCGTTTGGGCGACTAAAGTCGCCCCTACAAACGCAACACAACACTTAGGACAAGCCACATACTAAAGTTTGTAGTTGCGGTTTTAACCGCGATCTCCCTGTTATCCGCTCAATACCCAATCAGTGCCCAACCTGCGATCGCACCTATGGTGTTGGCGACGGGAACAGCGCCTGAAGCCCTAACTGACGATCGGCCATTGGCTCCGGGGCGTAGCTCAATAGGCTTTCATAGTAGAAAAAAGCCACCCCCAAATTGCGTTCCCGGACCGCCCGAACCTGGGCTTGAATTTGGGACAGCGGAATGGGATTATTGCGCATCCCCGTGAGAATCCCAATCCCCGTCGGAATTTTCTGACGAGCTTCCTGGACCTCTGGCCGACTGATTTGCTCCACAAAACTGGCGAGATCGGGACGGTAAACCTGCATGATCAGTTCATCAACGGCACCGCGCCGTATCCAGGCCAGCCAATCTTGCAGGTGGAGTTTGTAGGCAAAGTCGTAGTAGTTGGGGGAAACGGAGAAAATCACGTTGGGCTTATTCGCCTTCACCGCCTCGTGCAACTTCACCATAAAAGCCGTGATCTTATCGGCCCGCCATTTCACCCAGGCGGGATTGCTCGGCTGCGGGGCGGCATTACCCGTTTCCCGTTGATAGAGCGAAAGGGTATAGGAATCGTAGCCAAACTCGTGGGGCAGGCTGGTGTGGTCATCAAACTGGATGCCATCCACGTCGTACTTGGTCACAATTTCTAGGACCAGATCCGTAATAAACTGCTGCACCTCAGGTCGGAAGGGGTTTAACCACATGACCTCGCCCGCAGCACTCATGGAGGTATAGCCCCCATCGATTTTCTGGGTTAACCATTGGGCGTATTTGGTCGCCAATTCCGAACTGGGGGGGGCCATGAAGCCAAACTCAAACCAGGGAACGACCAGCATCCCCTGCCGATGCCCCTGCTCCACCAGATCCGCTAGGGTATCTTGCCCATCCATCCCGCGATAGGTAAAGGACTGAATCCCCCGCTCCTGCACCACCTGGCTGGGGTACATGGCATAGCCCGCATTCCAAACCACGGGATACAGGGTATTCAGGTTCAATTGCTTCAGTTGCTGGATGGCCGCTTGTAACCGGAGACGATCGCGCACCACCGGGGCATCATTGGTCGTGATCCACACCCCGCGAATTTCCGATCGCGGCAGTTGGGTGATGGCGGGCGTGGGAGTCGCCACCAGAAACGTTGCACAGAACGAGAGGGTAAAGAGCAGCGGTAGCAAACGACGGCGGCAGTACCTTAGGGCAACGCGTCGCCAACGGAGAACGGGCCACCCGTGCGAAAGCGCGAAGGGAATATTCATGGTCGGGCGTGTTGAGTGAGCGTTAGGGACCTATCCTATGGCTTTCGGCCAGAATTGACTACCCATTCGGATTACAAAACTTTACCAGAAGTTCCCTGGTCTATCCGTACAGGTCAGTTGCGGGACCCCCAATTTTCGGTAGAGTCAATCTTAGGTGATGCCTTCTGGGCGACAGATAAGGGGGGGCGGCTGATGATCGAGCACAATTGGGAAAACTTTCTCAAAAACCTGGGCGAATGGCAAGGGTCATTTACGTCCGTTGCCAATACGGGGGAATTGGGTGAGTCAACCCCCTCCCTGCTCACCCTGGTCGGCACGGAAGATAACCAGGTTGTCCACTTTCGGTTGCAGCGTTTCGGTCCAGAGGGCTACGGGAGTACCCCCATCTCAGATATTTCCCAGACCTACCAAACCCTGGGCAAGCAAACCATTTTTTTGCAACGGGGGCCTTTTCTAAAGGGTCCCTTCAGTTCGCGCCCTATGGCGAGTTCGGGGCCGAGTATGGCTTTGTTGCGGGCGATCGCCGCCTGCGGTTTGTCCAACTCTACGATCGCCAGGGCCAAATCAGTAACCAAGTGTTGATCCGGGAGTTCCGTCGGGGGAGTTCCGCGATCGAACGGCCCCCCCTCACCGTCGAGCAATTATTGGGCGAGTGGCAGGGGACCGCGACGACGGCTTATGCGGATTGGCAACCCTCGGAAACCTATCCAACCCATCTGGTCATCGATCGAATCGCCGAACACCAGTTAAGGCAACAGTTGACCTTTGGTGATCGTCAACTCACCGCGATCGCCCATATTGCGGACCAACAACTCACGTTCGAGTCGGGACGGCGGATGCTGCTGTTACCCGACGGCACCGCTAGCCATTTCCCCACCCAGATCCAGTTGCGGCAGGCATTCTTTGTCGAAGTGGGGTGGCTCGTTACACCGACCGAACGCCAGCGGTTGATTCGCAGCTACAACGAAAAAGGGGAGTGGGTCAGCGCCACCCACGTGATCGAGCATAAGGTGGCCAAGCATCCGTAATCGGCCCATGCGAAAATGAATTCAACAGACTGTGGGGTCAGCATCTTACCTGCCAAATTCACAGCCTCGATGACTATCCCCGCCATCTTTTGACACCTCGGTAGGCCGCTGACACGCAATATAGTATAGTACATATAAACTTATTTGCCATCGACAGAACCGGGAAAGCGGGGGAACTTGTGAGACTTCCACCCGATCGTAGGAAGGGGCGATTCGTCGCATCTGGTATTAATTGCAGGTATTGCAGGTATTGCTTAGCAGTGGTCAGCCAGTAGGACGGGGATAGGATGCAACAACAGTTTGAACTACAATCCCAACTGCGGGGGGTGCTCCCTTCCCTCGCCAGCCGTAGCGGCCAAGCGACTTTTGCCATTAGTGTTCTCTTGGAGTCTCAACCCGGTCTGCTATACCTGCGCTCCACCGCTTCAACCCAATACCTGAGCCTGATCCCCCTCTCCCGCTGTAATGATTGGGGGATGCCCGCCACGGCGATCGAGTACACCTTCCCCCGGATTCGCTGGTTACAGTTAGCCTCGCCCCAGGGACCCCAACCCGTGATGATCCCCGTGCGGGAATTGTTAGAGTGGCTGCATTGGTTGGTCCATGAGCTGTCATTCCACCCGGAGGACCTGTATCCGACGATTTTAGATACCTTGCGTCTGAATCCGGTTTTTATGCAAAGTATTAATGCCGTCAGTGCCCTGAGCTTGGCGCAAATGGAGCAGCTTTTTAACCGCATCCCAGCCCTTTCGTCCTTGTATGGTGTCGATCTAGAGTTTTGGTACTTTGAGATTACCGCCCTCCTGGATGAATCGGACTCCGTGGAACGCTTGCCTTTTCGGGCAATTCCTGGTTTGATCTTGGCCAGCCTGGGGGCAGCGGCCTGCTGGGTCATGTAATCTAAGACGCTCGCACATGGCCATCACGGCCTCATCACGGTATCCGGTTGTGACGACGGATCACCCATGCTACTGAAACAAAAGCTTCCTGCCCTGATCGGAACAACCTTAGTGGTGGCGGTTGGGATTGGGGCCTACTACTACTTCAAGATCCAGCCCACGGCGATCGCAGACCCCCGCGCGGCAGCTCAAGTCATGCCCGCCTCCGTCGTCATGGCCACCTACATCACGACCACACCAGAGGCTTGGGGCACCCTCGAAGCCTTTGGTACGCCTGCTGCCCAAGCAGCCCTCCGGCGGAATGCGGTGGCGCTGCAACCGATGTTGCTACGGGAATTCAATCTGTCCTACGAGCAGGATATTCGTCCCTGGATCAATGGCCTGATGATTGGGGTGATCCCCACCGCCGCCACGGACTCAGACTCAGCGAATTCAGACTCAGCGAATTCAGGCCCAACCCTACGCCCCCTGTTATTGCTAGGGATTCGGGATCGGGGACGGGCCTTGCGGACTGCGCATCGGCTGCGGACGATCGCGGGGGTTACGGTTACCGAAACCCCGATCGCGGGGGTGACCCTCACGGAAATTGCCACGCCCCGGGGCGTCACCTATACGGCTATCCTGGGGGATTTTCTGGCCCTATCACCGGCGCGGGCGGTGGTGGAGCAAGCGATCGCAGCCTACCGGGGGCAGCAACCGACATGGGCCAGTCAGCCGGAGGTCAAGCCCCTGTTGTCTGAGACTTGGGGGATGGAGACCCCGCTCATCCGGCTGTACCTGCCCAATTATTCAACCTTGCAGCCACAGATGCCCCGGTTGGGTCCCCAAGGTACGGCCTCCCTGCTGCCCTTCCCGGCCCAGGCCGTCCAGTCGATGGCGCTTGGGATGGGTGTGGAGGGGGTTGGGCTGCGTCTTCAGGCACTGACCTACCTGCGGGATGCCGCTCCAGGGGTTGACTACCAGCCCGCCGCTGGTCGGGTATTGGCCCAGTTCCCCCATACCACAATGGCCCTGATCAGTGGCCAGAACTTGGCCGCCCTGTGGTCTACCCTCCTTCCCAGCGGGGAGACGCCCCCCAACCCGTGGCAACGGTTTCTCCAACAACAACGCGATCGCTGGGGGATTGATCTGAGCCAGGTGGATTTTGGCTGGCTGGGGGGTGAGTTTGGCCTGGGGGCAATCGCCACTGCAACGGATGCCAGTACGCGGGGCTGGGGGGGAGCGCTGGTCCTGGAGGTGGCCGATCGGGCGGCGGCTGAGGCAACGCTGGCCCAACTTAATACCCGGGCGGCGGCTACTGGCTACCAGGTTCGTCCGGGCACGATTGACGATCGGCCTGTCACCCTTTGGCAGCATACCCAGACCCCCACCGGGTTGGGCTATGGTTGGCAAGATCCCAATTTCCTGTTCATTGCCCTGAGCGGTGGGCCGACCACACTGGAGCAACTGGCCCTAGCCCCGACCGCCCCCCTCAGTCACAGTCAACGGTTTCGATCGCTCACCCAGCCGTTACCTAGCCCCAATGCGGGCTACCTTTACCTAGATGTGGCGCAAATCACAACGCTTCTACAACTCAACATTGCCCACGGCTCAAATCAGCCCACGCCCGTGCAATCGCCGCCCCTCCTCCCCACGGACGCGATCGTCCTGCTTAATGCCATTGAGGGCGTCGGCCTAACCTTGACCTGGCCCGAACCCACACGGGGGGAGATCACGATGATCATTGCGCTCAAGCGTCAATAATCCGGTCACTGCGGGGATAATCCCCTCGCGGAGGGTGATAGCTGATACACGTTCAGGCTGATTTCTGATACCAGGATTCGCTGGACTGGGATAATGCTGAGGGGTGAACTCATACCCTTTCCCCTGCTGTTGCTATTCCCTATCCAAGGACATGATTCCCAAGCCCACGTCTGTTGCTGCCACTGCCACTGCCAAGCTGTCCGCCCTTCACACCTATGCCGATCGCCTCCACATTACCCACCTTGCTCCCGCCGCTCTGCCCAGTGCGGCGCTCCAGCTCGAGGCCGCAGAGGTCATTAACGGCCTCACACAAACGCCCAAAACCGTTCCGTGTCGCTACTTTTATGACGATCGCGGGTCCCAGCTATTTGAGCAGATTTGCCAGCTACCGGAATACTATCTCACCCGCACGGAAGGCCAAATTCTGCAAGCCTTTGCTAACGACATTGCCGACCTCACGGGACCTTGTGAACTAGTGGAGTTAGGGAGCGGCAGTGCCCGCAAAACCCGCTATTTATTAGATGCCTATACGCGGCTAGGCGGCCCCCTCTGGTATGCCCCGATCGATATCAGTGCCGGTATTCTAGAAACCAGTGCTCAGCAGTTACTCCAGGACTATCCCCAGCTTCAGGTTCGGGCCTGGGTTGCGACCTATGAGCAAGCCTTGGCAAACCTCCCCGCTGCCACCTTGCCCAATCGCCTGGTTTGTTTTCTGGGGAGCACGTTGGGTAATTTTTCCCCAGCGGCCTGCGATCGCTTCTTTCAGCAGGTCAGCGCGGCCCTCCAGCCGGGGGACTATTGCCTGCTAGGGGTAGACCTTCAGAAGGACGTGGCGACCCTGGAAGCGGCCTACAACGATCGCCAAGGGGTGACGGCAGCTTTTAACCTTAACCTGCTGAGCCACCTGAATCGACGTTTTGCGGGTAACTTTGCCGTTGAACACTTCCAGCATCGCGCCCTTTACAATACCCGTGATCACCAGATCGAGATGTACCTTGACTGTCAGCAGACCCAGACGGTTCGCTTACAAGCACTGGGGTTTGCAACGACGATCGCCAGCGGCGAAGCCATCCTGACCGAAGTCTCCCGCAAATTTGAGTTAACCCATTTGATCGACACTCTACAAGTTCACACCCTACACCACCAGCATACCTGGACCGATCCGCACCACTGGTTTGCCCTCGTCCTGTGCCAACGGGGCTACTAAAGAACCGCGCGCTCCCCCCGATCTGGGTGTCACCGGGGTGCCCGGCGTGTCCGCGTGGTTGTCCCCCCCCTGACTGCCTCTGGTTACGCTCAAATTATGAAGTAATGTTAAAACCTTCTCGATTACTTAAGCTTGAACGGTGCGTCATGGGCAAGCTCAGCATAGGGTTGGGGGGTAGCGGGGTAACGGCTTGACCTACCTTGGTTCAAACCCAATCTCACCTTGCGATCGTACAGTGCTAGGAGAGCCGCCGAATGCCGAAGTCTACCACCCTTCGCGAATATCCGCCCACCAGTCATTTCCCGCCCCAGCCCTCCCAACTTCAGCGCCATGAGTTAGAACAGGTGTATCTTGATCTGCGGCAGCATTACAAAGGACTATCCATCAGCCGGGGGCAATTTGCCGGTAAAGTCCAAAAGTTACGTCAGCAACTGGAAGATCAGGAACAGCAATTAGCCCATGTTATGCAAACCCTGGCCCTGGTTGCCCAGGAGAAACAGGAACTGTATGCCGTCCTGGACGAGCTAGCGGTAGTTAGCCGCAACCAAAAGGCATTGATTGATGAGGTCAAAGACGAGTTTGAAGCGGTTAAGGGTAATCAAAGTCTCAGTCTCCTCGATCGCTTTAATCGTATGATGCGGGCGGTCTATCGACTGCTCAACCAAGAGGTGGGAGGTGTCAAGCCCAAACCGCCGGAGCCTGATCCCGATGCGTGGACCCGCGAAGATCCCCGGAGTATTGGCAAGGCATTATTAGACGAGTAGACAACAACTCGGTAAGTAGACTTATTAAGGCGATCGCTCCCCACGATCGCCAGTTCCCTTTCCAGAGATCACCCCCATGCCGAAACAAGCACCTCGGAAGGTTGCGCCGCCGCCAGCCCCCAAGCCGGTTGCGGTTGAAGTTGTTGCCCCTGTAACCCTACAGGATAGCTTTGACCTGACGCTTGACCAATTAAAGCGCGTGAAACAACGGATGCAGGCAAGCGATCGCGAACTCTATCGGGCGGTGGGTGAATTTGCCACAGTGGCCACGGCTACTGCCCACGCAGCGGCTGACCTCCTAACGGAAGCCCTCCCCGCTCTCCCCCATCATCAGCCAGAGCCACCGGATCACCCTAATCAACCAGAGCCACCGGATCAGCGTCCCCTACGCGATCGCCTCCAGGCCCGCCGGGTACTCCTCCGCCAGGAAGCCGACGAACTGCTTTGCACCGCGAACACGGATGCCGAGATCGATCGCGCCCTCCGCCTAGAGCAACTCCTGGTCTACCTCGAACAACGCCTGCGCCAACTGAAGCCACCCGAGCAATCTACCGAAGATCTGCCAAAGCTAACGGTCAAGGAACTGCGCGAACGCGCCAAAACAATGGGCCTGCAAGTCGCGGCCAAAGCCAACAAACAGACCCTCATCCAGCAAATCCAAAACACCCAGACCCCTTGAAACACGTTGCTCCTCGCCTTTGTGTTTCTTGGCGCGCTTGGTGCCTTGGGGGGTAGCAGCCACGAGATGGCTAACCCCAATCGGATTGCCTAACTGAAAGGCCCTTAAACCGCGATCGGGGTCACATTGGCCGTCCGCGTCAACTGTTTAGCCAGCTCCGACTCCTGCCAGGTTTGGCCATCCAGGGCCATCTGTTCAATCAAACTGGCCAAGCGCAGGGCCTTGAGGGCCTGTTCACCACCCACTGACGGTTGATTGCCCCCCCGCACACAGCCCACAAAATGTTCCAACTCCGCGTGGAGCGGCTCAATGTTGCTGGTGTAGACCTTTTCGATCAAGCCATCCTGGCGGTAGAGTACCTGACCATAATCGGTCATATAGTTGGCCGTCGTTTGGCGATGGATCAGAATCTCATTATTGAGAAAATCCGCTTCCGTGAGCGAATTCTTGCAATGGGCCGCAATCCGGCGAATCTTGCGATGGGTCACCTTGCTCGATGTCAACGTTGCCACAATCCCATTGGCAAACCCCAACGTCGCTGTCACATAGTCCAGATAACCAGAACTAGAGGTGCCGCTGCCACTGGCCGTGAGCTTGACCACCGGAGCCGCCGCCAACTCAATCATCAGGTCAATGTCATGGATCATGAGATCCAGCACCACCGACACATCATTGGCGCGATCGGAATAGGGACTCATGCGATGGGCTTCCAGGGCCAGCAATTCCTCCGTTTTGAGCACCTTGCTCAATTCCTGGAATGCCGGGTTAAACCGCTCAATATGCCCCACTTGTAAAATACAGTGGTACTCTGCTGCCGCATTCACCAGGGACTCGGCCTCGGCAATACTGGCGGCGATCGGCTTCTCAATCAGGACATGGACCCCCTGCTGCAAACAGGTCATGCCCACCGCATGGTGTAGCCGCGTTGGCACCGCAATGCACACCGCATCCACATGGGGCAACAGATCGCGATAGTCCTCGAAGAATCGAACCCGATATTTACTGGCGGTGTTAATCCCGCGCTCCATATTGATGTCGGACACGCCGACCAGTTCCACATCCTTGAGCAGACTCAGCACACGGGTATGATGTTGGCCCATATTGCCCACACCAATTACCCCAATCCGAATTGGTTCAGGCTGGGTGCGCTGCATCTGAGTCTCCAAATGCGCTAATCCTCTTCGATTTTGCACTCCTGTATCTCCTCCACCACGGCTATGCAGCCAATAAGCATAAGTGCGACCTCAAACCATCCAGATAGTAACATAGCGGTCCCATCTGTAAAGAATTTCTAAGCACACGATCGGTTCCCGATAAGTATGCAAAGACGGGGCGAGGGAGAGGGGGACTGCCGCTTGGGCCTTTTATTGGCATTTCTTCAGATCCGGGTGGGTTTGGGGCTGGGGTCCCCTTCTATACTAGGAAGGTATTCCTAGTGATCGGTTGCCACGATCGTCGGCGTAGCGCCGGGTGAACGCTTATGAAACACACACTTTCTGTCCTGGTTGAAGATGAGGCGGGGGTCTTATCCCGCATTGCGGCTTTGTTTGCCCGTCGGGGCTTCAATATCGAAAGTTTGGCCGTGGGGCCAGCGGAACAACTGGGGGTTTCCCGCATTACGATGGTAGTCCCTGGCGATGATCAGGTGATTGAGCAACTGACGAAGCAACTGTATAAGCTGATCAATGTGCTCAAGGTTCAAGATGTGACCGAAGTCCCCTGTGTAGAACGGGAGTTAATGCTGGTTAAGGTGAATGCCCCCAGCACCAGCCGCACCGAGGTTTTGGAAATTGCCCAGATTTTCCGGGCGCGGGCCGTTGATGTGTCTGACGACTCGGTGATCCTGGAAGTTGTGGGTGATCCGGGCAAGATGGTGGCGATCGTGCAAATGTTGCAGAAGTTTGGGATTCGCGAAATCGCCCGCACCGGCAAGATCGTCCTGACACGGGAGTCTGGCGTCAACACCGAGTTACTGAAGTCACTCGAAGCCCGTCTCGGCAGCGCGAAGGTGTAAGGTAGGGCCAAACAGCCCTTCCGGGTTGGCCTGAGGTGCCGGGTTGGTGTTCGTTTGATATCCTGAGGCAGTTTCCTCTGACCGCTGGCCCTATTGCCCGCCGGAACGTTCTATGCCCAGTGTGTCGCGATCGCAGTTTTTACGCCAATTCCTGCTGGGGAGTGGCAGTGTGTTGCTCCTAGCCAACTGTCAGGTGCGTTTGCCCCGCCAAACCCATGCCGCATCGGGGGTAACCTTGGTCATTGCCACTGATCCGGTTTTTCCCCCTTTCCAGTGGCGGACCAGCGAAGGGGACCTCCAGGGTTTTGACATTGACCTCATGCGGTTAATTGGCCAAGCGGCTGGGGTCAATATTCGCTTTCAAAGTTTACCCCTCGATCGCATGGTGCCTGCCCTGAACTTGGGGGTGGCGGATGCGGCCATGAGTGCCATTTTGATTACGGCGGAAGCCCTAGAGCAAGTTACGTTCTCTCGCCCCTACTTTCGCACCGGATTGACGATCGCCCACCGCCAGAGCGACCCAGACTTCAACACGCCAGAGCGTCTTAAGGGGAAGCGCATTGCGGTCCAACGGCATAGCTGGGCAGCGAAGTGGATTGAATCCTGGTCAGATAGCCGCATTTTCCTATCGGGCAGTGTGGAGTTAGCGTTGGCCGCCCTCGTTAAGCAGGAGGTGGATGGGGTTGTTCATGAAGCACCCATTCTCCAGTTTTTCATTCAGCAGCAAGGACTCACGGAGATCACGGTGGCCCGCCCGTGGTTAACGGAGGCATTTTATGGCATTGCTGTACCTAAGACATCGCCCACCGTTGCGATCGTGAACCAAGCCCTCGCTACCTTGATTGAGGATGGCAGCTATAACGCTCTTTATCAACGCTGGTTCCAGGGCATTGCGCCTGATTTACCGGAGGTTGTTCCCCTCAGTAGTTATCCAACCTAATGGCTGAATCGGGGAATCGGCAAGTGGATGTGCTGGCCTAGGATTCACCAGAGGTGGATGTGGAAGCGGCTGGCGATCGCCCGCAATGGGGAATCGTATCCCCTAGTGAAATCCAGCCCCAATGAATTTGAGTACACTGAGATGATGGCAGTGGCAGGGGCGTTGGGAAAGTGGGGAGATTCGCTGTGAAAAGGAGCATTGAAAATTGAAAATGGTCAACACCCTACCCATATCCAAAAACTTGGTAACCGATGCCTGGGTTGCATCTACCTGGGAAGCATACACCCGACTAGCGAGTGATCCAAAGTACGAAGCAGGACGGTGCTACTATGATGACGGGTGGATGAGGATTGAAATGGCTGCATTAGGCCCCTTGCACGGGCGCGAAAATTCCATTGTCTCAACCTTGGTCGTTTTGTTTACAACCTTAAAAAGTATCCGGAGTGCAGAGCTAACCAACACAACCTTTCGCAAGCAAGGCATCCAAGATTGTCAGCCAGATATTGCGTTTTACCTTGGTTCAACATTTCGGCTTCCGCCCTTAGAGAATGCGCCAATTGATGTGAATGAGTATGGTACACCGCAACTGACGATCGAAATTGCTTCAACTACGTTAAGTGATGATTTGGGACGTAAGCGATTGTTATATGAACGATTCGGGGTGCAGGAATACTGGGTAGTGGATGTCAATGTGGCAGCCGTTTTTGCCTTTGCAGTGGCAGACGGCGGCAGTAAGCAGATTCAAGAGTCGCAGGTGCTACCGGGATTGGCTATGGCGCTGGTGGAAGAGGCGCTGAAGCGCAGTCAAACGCAGGAGGATGGCGAAATTAACCGCTGGTTGTTACAGGTGTTTAATGACTAGAACCGGACTACGATCGTTCTGAACAGGGAGCCAAAACCATTGGTGTGCTTCATGTGCAAGTGAATTTGAGGACACTGGGATTATTGCAGCAGAGAGGTAAGGATGGTTACGACAAGGTTGACCTTAGCGGACTATTTGGCTCTGGAAGATACTTTTGAAGGGCAGCGAGAGTTTGTGGGTGGAGAAATCATTAACATGCCACCCGAAAGTAATCTTAATGCATTGATTTCTGTGTTTTTACTCGTATCGCTGTCAAGATTGGTGCCAATAAGGTGGCTTCGGCATAAGGATGTTGAGATTATTGTAGCGGGGCGAGTGCGAATGCCGGATCTGATGATCCTAGGAGAAGATCTCGCGGCAGTGTTGCTAACATCGGGGCGTAGCACGATTACGGTGGAGATGCCGGCCCCCTTACTGGTGGTGGAGGTGGTGTCTCCCGGTAAGGCGAATGAGGATCGGGATTATCGGTTTAAGCGGTCTGAATATGCTGCACGTGGGATTCCAGAGTATTGGATTATTGATCCAACCAGGGCAACGGTGCTGGTGCTGCTGCTGGTGGATGGGTTGTATGAAGCGATCGAGTATGTTGGGGGCGATCGTATTCAATCGTCGCTCTTGCCGGAACTGAACCTGACGGTTGAACAACTCTTAAATGCCGGGAACCCGTCATAATTGCTGTTAGGGCAACGATCGCACCATAGAGTGGGTAGTTTAGTTTGCGGGAGCATCCCAGATTTGCAAATTTGCCCTCATCCCCCAACCCCTTCTCCCAAAATGGGCGAAGGGGAGTGAGATTCAAAGTCCCTCTCCCCCTCTGGGAGAGGGATTTAGGGTGAGGGTTACGAAAGTGGGATGCACCCTAGTTTGCTCCCTCGCAGAGTCTAAATCGTAAGCTATGAAAGATTTAAAATTCTATAATCAAAAATTCTCAAAGCTGAACGTCAGTCGCTCTCATGGTACAGCACCTCATAAGCCCACTTTATTATTATCAGTCCTTGAACTCATCTCACAGGGAACAATCCAGCAAAATCGCATTGATCTCTCTCCTGAGCTAATTGCTACTTTTTTGAAATATTGGACGCATTTAGTTTCCACTGATCATCACTCCAACATTGCGCTACCATTTTTTCACCTCACGGGTGATGGTTTCTGGCACCTTGCCCCCAATCCTGGTTTTGAAGCTGTGATTAGATCGAGAGTAAAAGTTAGAACTTTCAAGGCTTTAGAAGATGCCGTTAGCTATGCCTATTTCGATAATGAGTTATTTGAGCTACTACAAACTGAACCAGCGCGAACTCAGTTGATTAATACTTTAATCCAGACTTGGTTTGGAAAGAAATCGCAGGAAATTAAGGCTCTTTATAATGTTGATGAGTTTAAGGCTATTCAACTAAAGTTATTTGACCAAGGCGGTCTAGTTTATAGGACTGAGGATCTCAAAGACGAGGATCGGACTTTTGTCAGAAGTGCTGCCTTTCGTCGAATTGTTGTTTCGCTATATGAACAACGTTGTGCTTTTTGCCGGTTAAAAATAATTAGTTCAGATAGTCAGAATATTGTGGATGGCTCCCATATTAAGCCATTCTCCCAGTTTCGTGACGATCGCTTTATCAATGGTATTGCCCTTTGCAAAAATCACCATTGGGCTTTCGATCGCGGTT
Source organism: Trichothermofontia sp. (assembly GCF_053493415.1). Lineage (NCBI taxonomy): Bacteria > Bacillati > Cyanobacteriota > Cyanophyceae > Leptolyngbyales > Trichocoleusaceae > Trichothermofontia > Trichothermofontia sp. The sequence goes on from NZ_JBRCAD010000081.1 coordinate 24,451, forward strand.
GGTTTGGGATTAGTGATGATTACCGGATTATTATTCCCCGCGATCGCTTTTCTGAGGAAGCGCCTGTGGCTAGCAAATCCATGCACGATTTTGCGGATGAGTTGATTCACTTACCCAGCCGTTCCGAATACTATCCGAGTCTCGAATCGCTCCAGTGGCACCGGCATTTTTGGAAACTTGCCTAGGGTTGCTCATCCATGTAAAGGGCTTTGAACGTTGCCGAGGCGTCAGGATTGATAGTTGCCAGTGCCTTCATGATGTTCAAAACGGTCTCCGAGTTGGGATCACGGACTTCATTAACCCAGCGGTAGATATTTGATCGTCCAATACCCATCTCTGCCGCCAGTTGGGTCTGGCTAATGCTGTAAGTTGCTAATACCTTTCCCAAGGCTCGTCCTGCTTTACCCATGTTCCTAAAGCAGTCATACCAACGACTGTAGTCCATAAGGACGATCCAAAAACTCTTTCAGATAGGCGCTAGGGCTGATTGGCACAACAGATGACAAAAATGAGTCATCCTGCGTATGCAAGCTAAAATCTTTAAGAACTTTTCTAAGACTAAAGTCACTGTAGGCCATCAAGCAAATCCCTGACGCAATCTCTATTTTATTGATAAACCCCTTCAGGAGAACGCAGAGCAGCGTTGGGTGACAAAGGCAAGGTGGGCGGGGCTGGCGATACCGGCCTGGAGGGTGGACAATACGGCGGCGAGATCCCCAGCGAGGAGGCGATCGCGGGCTAACCAAAGACCGGGAAACTGTTGGCTCTGGAGGATGCCCGCCGCATCGGGGGACAGCGCTTGATAGGTTGCATCCACCAGGTAGAACCAATCGATCGTTTGACTGTAGGTGCGCCAGACGATGTATTCCTGGACGCCATTGCGACGGTAGACGCGCAGTTTGTCATGTAAATCGTAGGAGGCACTGCTGGCGGCAATTTCAACGACGAGTTCTGGCGCACCTTCAATGTAATCATCTGGGCTAATCCAGGATTGCCCACCAGTTTCCAATCGGAGAACGGCATCAGGTTGGGGTTCGTTGTCGGCATCTAGGCGCACGGTGGGATTGTCGTAACAGGCAACACCGGGGGTAGCAGCGCGATATACCCCAAGCCACGTCATCAAGTCGGCATGAGGCTGGCTGTGAGTGACGCGAACGGGGGAACTCACGTAGACGACTCCTTCAATCAGTTCGGCTTTTTTGAGGTGGGGCATGGCATTATACCGCTGCTCGAATTCGGCGCGGGTGAGGCGATCGCCATTTTCCAAGGGGGGCAGCTTCACAAATTGTTCGGTCGTCATAGGGCGGGGGGCGACGGGGTTGCCTGTATTCTAACAAGGTGGATTGGGTGGGAATGTGTTGCTCTCTCGTTTGTTTCCATCGCGATCGCGCTTTGAGACTGAGTATTCACTTCTCCTGCGCCATATCCGTCGCGAGGGCCTGATGCTATAGGCTATTCCCTGGCTCTGAACTGAAGTCATCGGGGAGTTCTTCTAAAGTAACCTCCAGCACCTGGCAGAGGGTTTTGACCTGGGAGATGGTCAAGCTGGCAATGCTGATCCCCCGTTCCCAATTGCTGACGGTTTTGCTGCTGACCCCAATCATCCGGGCTAAACCCTCCTGAGAGAGTCCGGCTTTCTCTCTCAAGGTCTTGAGGGTTGCTGGTGGGGATGACTCAGGCTGGCGTAACGGCATATAGAAATTATTTTCTAGAAATAGGTTGACAAGGGCGCTTCTTTTCTAGAAACTATTTTCTAGTTTGATTCCAGAATTGGCTGAAAACACCGGGAAGGCACTTCTGAACAGTGTCTCACCCTGCTTTGCGCTGTTTCACATTATTTCATTATGATGAAGTGGAAAAGGCGATCTATAACTGACTGATCGCCGCTTATGTCAATTTTGCATAATATTCTGCCAAGGCAGCTTCAGCGATCGTCGTAAGTTCAGCTTTGTCTGCTTCGGTGAGGCTTTTCCAAAGAGCAGAATCAAACTTTAGCAAGGTAAGTTCTTTGAGGCGACGGATAAATTTCCGCCGTTCAAATTTTTCAAAAGGCATCGAGAGTAGGATAGATTCAATGTCGTGATCGCTGAGTTCGGTAATTCGTTCCATCCGACTTCCTTGCTTTTCACTAAGCTGCCCATTCTGTAATCGTTGCAGGTAAAAATTTCTGAAGAAATGAACTAACTCTGCAACTTTAACTTTTCCACTAGCATCTGCAAGGTGTAATAAGCCCAGTAAAAGAACAGGTTTATAGGAATATTTCATGTCCATTTCTCGAACAAACTTAAAAAATTTATTTTTGATGTTGTCTTTGTTAACAGGTGTGATATTGAATCGCTTTCGGATTTCATCAAGACGATCTTTCCTAAAGTAATAGCAAGTTTTTATCCCAATTGGAATTGTGTGATCAGGAACTAGCTGTCCAGTGGAAACCCACCGTTTTACTACATTGTCAGCAACACCTAGCTCAGCTTCTAATTCACGAGTCTGATACATATCTTTAACTTCATCTTGCCACCGAAAAATATCGATGACTTCATATTTATCAATCCATAGATGCAGCTCTAATACAACTGACGGTTTCTCACCTTTGGCATAGGTTTCTGCTTCTTCATCAAGCATTTCATTAGGGGCTGCAACGAGTGCACCAGGACGATAGTGGGGATTTTTGAACAGGCGGTGAACGTTGAGTGCTTGAGTATAGCGGCTGGTATTATCAATAAAATCAAACACCAACAAGTATTCTTTCCCCGGAGCAGTGCGGGTACCGCGTCCAAGTTGCTGAACATAGACAACCTTACTAAGAGTTGGACGTGCCATCAGCAGAACCTCAGTTTCAGGCGAGTCCCAACCTTCGTTGAGAATATCACAGGCACAAAGAACATGGATTTTACCAGTATGGTAGTCTTCTAGGATCTGGTCTCTTTCCCTGTCTGCTATTCGTCCAGAAACGTGAGCAGCTTTGACATTTTTCTGATTAAAAAGCTCCGCCATTCGTTCAGCATGAGCTACATCAATGCAGAAACAAACAGCCCGCTTGCCGAGTGTATGATTATAGTAAGTATCTACGATTAGGCGATCGCGATCAGGTATTTTCAAAGTATGACCTAGATCACTACTGCGGTAATCGACCCCATTAAATCTTACTTTCGTCAGATCAATGTTGGTCTTGACACGAATACAACGAATTGGGACTAATAATCCGCGCTGAATCGCCTCCTCTAATTCAAGTCGATGGGCACAGTTTTGAAAGATTTCTGTTAACGATTGTCCATCATGACGTTCAGGTGTTGCTGTTAATCCAAGAATAAATTGTGCACGAAAGTAACTAATTACTTTGCGGTAAGTTTCTGCGGCTGAATGGTGGCATTCGTCAATAATGATATAGCCAAATTCACACTCATCAAATTGATCTAATGAATCTGAAATCGCCTGAACTGTAGATAACACAATGTGAGTGTCTGGTTTACCCTTCTTCTTCTGATAAATAGCAGAATTTACCTCAGCCCAAAGTTCAGAAAATCTCTCCTGAGTCTGGGTAACTAAAGTCTTTCGATGGGCCAGATAAAGAGTTCTAAGGCCCAATTTATGAGCATGGGAAATGGCAACATGGGTTTTCCCTGTGCCTGTTGCATGGGTTAGTAGAGTAATTCCTTTGCCTTCATTTCGCAATTTCTCCAGTTGGTTCAGTGCATCCAGTTGATGTTCTTTTAGTGAAATCTCTCCAACTTCTTGTTTCGGCAAAAAGCCATCTAGCGTTCCCTGTGCGATTTCTTTTTCTAAAAAAAGCAGAAGCTGCTCCTGGATGTGTTCTCGCTCAGTTTCCAGTTGAATATCCGTCCAACGGTAGACTTTCCATCCCTGGTAGATTAAACTATTCTGGCGTAATAATTGATCACGATAAATTTGAGAAGTAACCATTGCTCCATCAGGTGCGTGCCATACTTCACCATCAATTTCAAAAGCATACTTGCCTAGCCGAGACACAAATGCAAAATCAATGAAACGCCCGTTATTATAAATATCCTTTACAGGATATTGAGGAATTAGTAATTGAGTGCGCTCAAATCCTAAAACTTCTTGAAAAATATCAACAAATAAATCTTCGCTGGTGCTACTTTTGGCCGATCTTTCTTGACTGATTTGAGATGGGATGGGATCGAGACTATCCATAGAAGAACTAGGTGGGTATTGATATTTCAACATTCACGGTTTGTACTAAAACCGTCTGATAATTCGTTCAGTGGCACACCCAAAGCCTCACAGAGTGCTTTCAGTGAAGTGCAACACCTAGCCTAACTGGCGCATCCTCTTCGAGAAAAACCCTTGGATCATCACTCGCGCGATCGAATCCTTTCTTCAACCAACCAAACCGGGGGTGAAAAGTCTCATGACGCGAAAAAACGAGTGCTTGCCTAGTATCGATTGGCCCCCCTGCCAAGCTCATTTGTTGAACCATAGGATACGATTTAAGGATTTATGTACTAGATTATCCTAACCCTGATAAGATGCGACAACTAATTGCTATGCTTACACATGAGTTTCATCCTTTTTGTTTTCCTTTATCCTTGGCTAATAACCACTAGATATAGTGCCACCAAACCGGATTAATAGCCACTGTGACCCTAATTAGAGAGTAGGACGTTAGGCATATTAAGATAGCGACAGCTTCATGTTTCTTTATGCAACCACTTGGAGCGAATCCATTGCCCAAGCCAGCCAGCAAAGCCAGGTCGGCAAACGCCTGCCCACTGCCTTCTACATCCACCTCAGCGCCCTCCCCCATCTCCCCGCCGCCCTCCAGGCGATCGAACACCATGCCAG
>NZ_JBRCAD010000082.1:0-7206 GCF_053493415.1 Trichothermofontia sp.
CGGGATGTAGCAGCGGCTCAGGTAGTGAGGCAGCGCGGGATTGCAGCGGTGGGGCACATCGTCAAGAAGCTTGGTGAGGGCAATGTCTAAGACACCCTGTGAGCCAAGAATCCCCGCGCCTTTAGGCCGGGGAGTTGTCAATGTTCAGGTTTCGCGCTATTGCCAACTGCTGTGTTTGCTGTTTAGCCTGACCCTAGGGGTTAGTCGCCGTGCCCAGGCGGTAACACCGATCGGGGCCGAAGCAAGTTTGGTATCGCCTAGCGAGGCTCAGACAGCCCCTTCTCTTGCGATCGCACCCGATAAGCCCAACCCACGCGTTCCCGTTCCCGTGGCGATAGGACCCGATACCGCTGCGGTCGAGGCCAGTGAGCGGTCAATCATCATTCTCTCGGACGCGGAACCCGATACGGCCAACACCCAGGCTCCTGATACTGAGGTTTCTGATACCGAAGCTCCTGATACCATCCCACCTGTCATCACAACGGAAGAAGCAACCGATGAAAACAGTTTTATTGACCCAGAACTTCAGCAGCAGGGAGATCCAGAATTAGGGGTTTTACGGCTACGGGAACGGCCTTTGCAGAAACCCACGCAGCCCAAATTTGTATTTTTAACCGGTAGTTTTAGCTATTTCCGCAGTGACAATATTCTCTCCTCGGAAATTGATACGATCGGCGATCAACTCTTGGGAGGACGCCTGATCCTATCAGCCCGCCCCATCATTGGCCCCCGAACCCTTCTCGTAGGAACGCTGGAGGGAAATCTAATTCGCTATGGCGATCTTTCAGACTTGGATTACAACGGGTTTGGCTTAAAGGTAGGCATTCGTCACTTTTGGTCGCGACAAGCCTTCAGCGAATTTAGCTGGGATAACCGCCAACTGTTTCTTGATAATGACGGCGATCGCTTTTTGAATGATCACTCCCTGCGTTTGTCCCTGTTTTACCGAGTTCCCCTGGTTTCGCGGCTGAAATTGGATAATTACTATCAATTCCGCTGGAGCGTGACCGAGCCCACGGATCGCAGTCGGCTTGTCAATCGCCTAGGCACCGTCCTTGGCTATGACCTCACCCCCACCATGCAGATTGGTTTAAACTACCAATACGATCTCACCCACTTCACCCAACGCGATCGCGAAGATTCCTACCACCAGGTGATCGCCCAGTTCAGTTGGGACCTTTCCCGCGCCATCCAGTTCAATATTTATGGTGGCTATAGCTTTGGCGCATCTAGCGCCTCTGATGTCAATTTCAATGGCAGCATCCTGGGGGCGGGCATGAGCTTCAACCTGCCCCTCTTCTGAATCTGGCCATTAGCCGATATAATCCCAATAGGCGGCGCTGTGGCGGAATGGTAGACGCTACGCACTTAAAATGCGTTGGGGGTAACCCCGTGTGGGTTCAAGTCCCACCAGCGCCATCGGTTTCTCGATAGTCTTGAGTCGCGGGCTGGCGGTTCAAATTTGCAATAATCCCTCGGGTTGGACCGTCAATAGGGTTCGTTGTTGCAGACCCTCCTGGTGGGCGATCGCGTTAGCCGCCAGGAAGCCACTGCTAATCGCCCGCTCCATCAGGCCACAGGGGAAGGGCATTTTCACCCAATCTCCGGCAAACAGCAGGTTAGGGACAGGGGTGGCGGTGGCCGGACGATCAGCGTAGCTATTGGGGGGGAACCCCGCAAAATTCTTTTGGTTTACCAGTTCCCGATGCAGGACCGTTGCCCCCCGCAGGCTGGGGACAATTTCATACAATTCCTGCTCAAATGCAGTGAGTAAACTTTCCTGGGTGGGGAATTCCTTTTCCTTGTAACAGTAGGCGTGGAGTTCCACCACACTGCCCCCGGTACGGGCCGCCCAGTCGATAAATTGCCGTTGGATACGGTGGTAGAGGGTAATACTGTCGGTCAGGCGGTAGCCCGATAGGGAGGCGAAATTGCTGTGGGACCAGGGGAAATCACGATCGAACCAGAACCGACCGACGGCAAAGGGATCGGCGATCGCCAACTGGGCCACCTGTTGCGCCACCGTCGCATCCACCGCCCCTGTGGATAGCCGCAGGAGTTGCTGTACCCCCGGCACATCGGCAGCAATGACATAATAATCGGCCTGGAGGGTGGTATCCATCGCTGGGGTTTGGCGAGCGGCGCGGGGGTGGCTGACCAGTTGCACCTGATCGCCTTGGCGGGCTTGTACCTGGAAGCGGGGCAAATCCCGTTTGGCTGGACCACTAACCACCTTACCGGTGCGATCGTAGATGGCACCGTGGCAGGGACAGTGGAAACTGCCATCTGCCTGGGGCTGGACGGTACACCCCTGGTGGGTACACGTAAGGGACAGGGCCGTCGGTGGTTGGGTGCCTGGGTTCGCCGCTAGGGCAAAGACCCGATCCCCCGCCCCCACGTATTCGCGATCGGGTGTAATGGCTTGCCAATCCTGGTTCAAGAGCGGATTGGTCTGCACCCAGAACGGCACACGACTGCCGGCCTCCCCCTGGGTATAGGTCAGGGAGGCAATTTGGCCATCCTGCCAGTTCAGTGCACTGACGGTCACGTCCGTTAGAATCGTGCCACCGTTGCGACGGATCGCCGCCGCGATTGGGGCCACCAGGGAAGTGCCCATGTCATCACGGGTGCCATTAAAGGCCAAGCCTTCCGGGTTGCCGAAGAAATAGAAATGGAAAAACTGCAATAACTCGGCCACACTCAACACATCGGGGGCATTGAGGCTCGACTTGGCAAAGGGTAAAAAGTAGAGGTCATACAACCCCCTGGGGAATTCGGCGGCGGCCCATTCCGCTACCGACAGGTGATCGAGTTGTTCATAACTCCGTTGCGGATTAAACCCCGTGATGGCCCGGAAGACTTGCCAGTGGGCTGGCTTCGTTAGATCAATACCCCATTGCCAGCGGTTCGATGACGAAATGGCCAAATCGACAATATTCCAGGGAAAGGTGGAGTGGCTAGGCCGGAAGACCTCCGGGGCATAGCGATCGCGGTCCCGAAAGACGACGGAATAAAACTCCAAAGATTGGAAATTCTCCGTAATCGCCAACTCCGCCACTAGACTTTTTAGGTTGTAGTACTGGGGGAAAAAGCCGTGGAAACCATGCTCCATCTTGAAGGTGTCCTCCCCCACCTGAATCTCCCAACTGGCAACCTTGCCCCCCAGTTGCGGCGATCGCTCTAGGAGGGTAACGGCAAACCCTCGCTGACTCAGTTCATAGGCCGAGGCCAGACCCGCCAGACCGCCCCCAATGACAACCACCCGCTTGGGTTGGCTGAGGCGATAGGGCAATTGCAACGTATCGGGCTGGAAGCGATGGGGTTGGGGTTTACTCAACCGGGTATACCCCACGGTACCGGCGATCGTACCAATCCCTAGCAACTTGAGCACACTGCGCCGTGAGAGGGTTAAAGACGACGGCAGGTCTGGAAATTCACGCATGGGTAATATTAAACTCGATCCTCACACAACGGGTTTGCCTTGGCGCAGGCGTGACGGGAGAACGGGCATCCCACACTCACTAGCGCTCTGGTGGGCGCGAGGCAAGGTAAACTTTGATAGTCTATAACAATCATTGCTGGCTTGGGGCGACTGTCACGATTAACACCCTCAACTCAATGCGATGAATACTCAATGCGATGCGCTCTTAACACGAGGGCACTTCCATACTTGGTGAGGTACCGACTAGGGGCTTAAGCTCCTGGTTCACAAGGCTTGACAGGATTTCATTAGAGCGGGAAGGGCTGTAGGGCACTGCGATTAATGCGATTAATCTGAGATGGGGCACTTGAACTGCCCCCACCGACGGGATACGGGATTTCGAGGTGCCCACTATGCACTCAGCATCACTTACGCTAAAGACGGGTTAGGAACAGGATCAGGTTCATGCGCAAATTCCCAGCAAGGGGCTACTTCGGGATACTGCTACTCACGCTGAGCTTGATGCTCACCGCTTGTCAGTTACCGACCCCACCCCAGGGCACGATCGTGCAAGTGCGACGGGTCCTGAGTGGGCAGACGATCGAGGTATTGGGGTTAGGCAGCCAGACAACCCTTGCCCAAACCGTGCGTCTGATTGGCCTGGATGCGCCGGATCTCGCCCAGGAACCGTGGGGAGCCGAGGCCAAAGCCTATCTAGAAACCCTGATCAATCAGCAACCCGTCCTCGTGGAACTAGATGTCCAAGCCCAGGATACCTATCAACGCTGGCTAGGCTACCTGTGGCAAGGCGATACCTTCCTCAATGAAGCGATCCTCAAGGCCGGGTATGGCTTGGCCGTCACCCGCGCCCCAAACCTGAAGTACCGCGATCGTCTGCAAAATGCCCAGGACTATGCCAGGGTGATGGGTCAGGGCCTGTGGAACCCGGATAACCCCATGCGGCAAACGCCCGCCGAGTTTCGGCGACAACCGCCCCGATCGCCCCAATAGTCCCCCGTGTGGATCAAGTCGCCATTGACGATCGCGGTCGGCAGGGTATTTAGCTAGGATCAACCGTCGCTGGGGGACGGGTCGCGATCGCAATATCCTGAAAACTGTGGGTTGACGATCGGCCACACCAGGAACCGTAGTGGATGGGTTCTAATAACTCCAGGCTATTGCGTTGATACAGTTGGCGCACATAGTCCTCAGCGTAGGCCACCGCTGCTTCCGGGTTATGGGCATCCGCCACCCAGCTATGATCGGCGATTGCGTGATCAAACCTAAACTTGCTGTGTCCCGATGCCATGAGTGCGATCACCTCTGGATTGCGCAAAAAATAGGTAATAAAGCACCGTCCTCCCGGTTTTAGGGTACGGGCAACCTCAGCCAAATAATTGGCCATTGCCGCGGGTAATAGGTGCGTAAAAATTGACGTGAGAAAAATAAAATCAAAACTGTTATCCGCAAAGGGAAACCGATAGTTCTGGGGTTGGATTGTCCCGGTGGGATTATAGAAACTGTTATAGACATCCACCCGCTGAAAGTGGAAATTGGGGAAGCGACGGCTAACCTGAGTCTGACACCATTCAATCCCGGCCTGGGTAATATCAAATCCCCAATATTCCCCCTGGTGGTTGAGATAACTGGTGAGGGGAACCGCCATCCGGCCTGTGCCGCAGCCCACATCTAACACCCGATGGTGGGGTTGCAGTCCACCTAACACGATAAAGTGTTGGCGAAAATGTTCGCCAATGGCGTGGAAGTCCCCCCCACCCACGGTATAGCCAGCCCCTTGGGGTGGGGTCAGAAACCGCCGCCGAAACAGCAAACTGCTGGCCAGTAAACGGTTAGCGTGAATCAGCATCAGGTTGACGATAGAACTGGACACCCCCGTGGCTAGCCCAAATGTAGGCTATTTTCATTGTTGCATCCTTACCCTTATGCTCCAACCCATCTTGGCTCGGCTTTGGGGGGTATCAAGGTGCTCAACTTTATAATGGGGGTAAAATAACGCACGCCGTTCTTCATTTCCCCGAAATCGTGAATTTATCCCTAACTGACTTACGAGTTCCCATGCCCACTCTGCGGTGTGGTTGTGGTTTCTGCCGCTTGGGCCGGCAAGGCTTGCATGTGGCTGAAATGCCTGCGCCCTTGGCCGCGATCGCCCGTCGTCAGGCCCAACAAGGGAGCGGGAATGAAGCCATTGATGTCCTGTTGGGTCGCCTGGACAATGGGGAATTGGCTCGTCAACCCGTCGGTCCCAACGGTCGCATCACGTTCAGCTTTGTAACCGCCGCCAGTGCCGACTCCTATCCGGCGGCTGAAGATGAAACCAATATTCGGGAGGTAAATGGGCGGATTAAGGAAAATGTGCGCCAAATTTTGCGCGATGGGTTTGGGACGGTCCTGCCGCTTACCTTTGTGGAAGTGCCCGACTCGCCCGCCAGCCAGATTCGCATCATGTTTTCCGAGGGACCGGGCCCGACGGGCAATGCCTATAGCTACTACCCGGGTACCCCTGAGGTGGGGGGATCGATTCACTTGCAAGCCAATAACGAAGGAGATGCATTCACGGCCTATTCCAGTGGTCCTGGGAGTTTTGGGTATGCCACCCTCATCCATGAACTGGGCCATGCCCTCGGTTTGAAGCACCCTGGTAACTATAATGCGATCGCCGATGGTGACAGCGCGATCGAGCCACCCTTTCTCAGCTTTGAGCTAGACCATACCCGCAACACCGTCATGTCCTACAACCCAGACCTGACGGGCTTAGAGCCAAGTACCCTGATGGCCTACGACATTCGGGCTTTGCAATTTCTCTATGGTGCCCGCCATGACTTCGCCAACGGCGATACGGTTTACCGCTTTGATGGCAATAGTTTCCCAACGGCCATTGAAACGATTTGGGATGGCGGCGGGACGGATACGCTCGACTTCACGGGCCTCCCGGCGGGGGACTACCGGTTTGATATGCGCCCAGGGGGGGTGCTGACCAGCCGAGCAGCGGCAACGGCGGTGACCTATGCAGCGACATCGGACCCCACTGGGACCCAATACCGGACCTTTAGCTATGGGCGGGTGATTGCCTTTGACGTGACGATCGAAAACCTATTGGGTTCGCCCGGTCGTGACGAAATTACCGGGAATGATGCCCCCAACCTAATTGCCGGGGGACCGGGCGATGACACCCTCATTGGCAATCGCGGCTCTGATACCCTGCGGGGCGGGAAGGGCAATGACCTGATCCGAGGGGGCAAAGGGCTGGATGCGCTTTTCGGGGATGATGGGGATGATACCCTGTGGGGCGATCGCGGGGCCGATACCCTGACTGGCGGAGCCGGACGGGATTTGTTTGTCCTCGCTGCCGGCCAGGGTCCCGATACGATCGCTGACTTTGAACCGGGCGTCGATCGCCTGGGGTTAGCTAATGGGCTTGAGTTTGGGCAATTACGCATCACCGCGGCTGAGGGGGACACCCTGGTGCAACTAGCCAGCAATGGGGAAGCCGTTGCCCGCCTATTGGGCATTGCACCGGATCTCGTTACGGTAGACAGTTTTACCTTGGTATAGGAGGCGTTCGCTGCCCCCCTCCCTCGGCCTGCTCGCCCCAAAGGGGCGAGCGTTACGGAAAAGCTAGGTTTGAGGGTTTAAGCCCCGCTCAGGGAATGGGGGTGGGGGAAGGACCCTCAACTCACGTTGGTTTAGGATGAGGGGACATTCACACTGTAACAGCAGGACTTACCAGGCTTCTTCGGGTTGGTCGGGGGTAATGAGGGGGGAGG
>NZ_JBRCAD010000083.1:0-9635 GCF_053493415.1 Trichothermofontia sp.
GTGCGACGGGCATTACGGGCCATGACAGGGGCCTCCATTTGTCTGGGTTGAGACGTGCGGGGGGGTCGCGTGGACACCAGGGAATCCAGTTCCTCAACCTAAACGCTCTTCTGGGCGATCAGGGTACGGTGGCGAGGGTCACTGGCGACGGTAACCTGGTGGGTGAAGCCAACGGTTGCCAAGAGGGCTTCCAGATCCAGGGTATAGTACTCATCGCTCCAGGGTTCGGTACTTTTCATCAAGGTGAACAGGACCGGGGGTAGGTTTTGGATAACCGGGGATTGGGGATTATTATCCACGATCGCGAGATATCCCCCCGATCGCAACAGTCGTAACCCTTCCTGGAGAATCGCCTGGGTGGCGGCGTGGGGGAGTTCGTGGGTGAGGAATTGCAGGGTAATCAGATCAAAACTGGCATCAGGAAGCCCCGTCGCTTCGGCTTGGGCGTGGAGCCAGGTGGCAATTTCGCCTTGGGTATCCCGCACTTTGGCCACCGCTAGCATATAGGGAGACAGATCCAGGCCGACGGTGCGCGGTGGGAGCGTTTGGCGCTGGGCATAAAACCGATGGAGCGCTAGGGTGGAAATGCCGATCGAACACCCCACATCTAAGATATCCCGCACCTCAGCGGGACCATAGGCCGCTAAAACTTGGTGAAAGCTCGATCGCAGCCGCGCCTGCGCCGCTTGCCAGGTGAGGGATGCCTGGGGCCACACCCGCAGGGCCATCGCATAGGTTGCCGGTTCTGCTTCAAAGGCAGCTTCCCAGCAAAGGTTGCCGCGATCGTAGGCGTGGAAGGGCACTTGATAGTAATCGGGGTAGGTGACCTCCGGATTGGTCATCGTGGCTAACAAGGACTTGGCTGCCGAGGCTTCTAAGTCCTGACAGGTCTGCCGCCAGGAAATTCCGTTTTTTTCGGCGGTTTTAATTAACACCTGACGGGCCTGTTGCTTCATCAGTGCATAAAGGGGCTTCGTCTGAATCAGCCAATTCACAAACTGGGATAAAGCGTCTTCCCCGGCCCAATCCGGCTTTGTTTTTGTATGCATATAGTCGCAAGTAGTGATGAAAGCACTGTTTCCCATTGTAGCCGAATCGACGGCGTCTCCTGGGGGAGATGCCGAATTAGGGGAATGCGATCGGGGAAGGCACCTTACCCCTGTGGGTGGGGTGACGAAGACGATATTATAGAGTTAGAAAGCGGGTACTAACGATCACCGCATTAGGTTAGGTTATGTGGGTGGGTGTTAGGGTGTTTCATCCCTTTACTGAAATAGGCACCAGCGGTATCGCCAGACTGGATAGTTCGCTCAAGTTGACAGACACCGTTAACGGATCATAATGAGTAGTCGCATATAGAAACTCTAAGAAATATCTTAATTCTTAATTAGCTAAATGAAATTAGTAAAAGATATCTCTAAAAATGCCGATTTTCGCAACTGCACTCACGTAAACATAAGAGGTTGAAGCGAGCGATGGAGCTACCCACCTCAAGGAACTAGACTTCCCTAAAGACAGTACTTAAAAAACAGCTAACCTCTCCCAAGATGTCTGTAGATTCTGATTTAGCCTTACGTCAATATGAACGTATTTTTGCAGCCATTTCTGATTGTGTTGCTCTTGTCGATCGCGACTATATCTACCAAATTGTTAACCAGGCATATACCATCTGGAATCATAAAACCTATGAAGAGATCATTGGCCATTCGGTGAGTGATTTATTCGGGGAGGAGGTGTTCCAAACGCTCCTAAAGCCACGCCTTGATCAAGCTCTATTAGGACACATTGCCTATTTGCAAGAATGGATTCACTATGCCGATGGCCATGATCGCTTTGTGCGGGCCAGCTTTTCGCCCTATGTGGAACTGGATAATACCGTAACAGGGGTCGTGATTGTAGTCCATGATATCACCGATTTGAAACGGGCTGAAACAGCCCTTGCGATGGCTGAGCAGCAGCAACGATTGATCCTACGCCTGAACCATGTGGGCACCTGGGATTGGGATATTGTGCATGATCAATTGACTTGGAATGAGGAGTTATTTGTCCTGTTGGGACTGGACCCCAAAACAACGACACCTAATTACCAAGTTTTTCGGAGCGTGGTTCACCCGGAGGACATTGGTCCTTTAGAAGCGAATTTGAAAACAGTTCTGCGCACTGGCAGCGACTTTGAGCAGGAATATCGAGTCGTTTTACCCGATGGATCAAGTCGATGGCTCATTGCCAAGGCCCAGTGTTTTCATCACAATGGTCAACCCGTCCGCATGGCGGGGATTTTACTGGATATTAGCGATCGTAAGGCAGCGGCAATCGCGCTACAGAAACAAAAGCAATTTACCGAGCAAATTGCCGAATCCAGCCTTGCAATCCTATACATTTACGATCTGGTTGCGAATCGTAACGTGTATGTCAATGCCCAAGTTGAAGCGGTGCTTGGTTATTCACCGGCTGAGGTGCAAGCAATGGGTAGTGAGCTGTTCCCAACCCTGGTGCACCCCGATGATCTGCCCGGGCAATGGGTTTCCTATCAGCGGTGTTTCAACTTACAAGATGGGGAAATGCTGGAAACCGAGTATCGGATGCGACACAAGCAAGGGGAATACCGCTGGCTGCTGAGCCGCGATCGCATTTTGAACCGCACAGAAAGCGGCGCACCCCGGCAAATCCTGGGGGTCGCGATCGACATTACCCGGCTGAAACAAGCCGAAGCCGCTTTGTACCAGCAAACCCGCCGTGAGCAACTGGTAGCAGCCATGACCAACCGCATTCGGCAATCCCTGGATTTAGCAGAAATTTTAGCGATCACGGTCCAGGAGGTGCAGCAGGTTCTCCACGCTGATCGGGTGTTGATCTTTCAACTGCACCAGGATGGGTCGGGGATTGTGGTTGCGGAAGCGGTAGTTCCGGATTACCCGGTGACCGAGAAAATGCGCTGGCTCGATGAATGTTTCCCGGATGACTGCTACGAGTTTTATCGCCAGGGCCAGCCCCGCATTGTGCCCAACGTAGCGATCGATCCGTGGGCCAGTTGTCTGACCGAATTTATGGCCGAGGTGGCGGTCAAGGCCAAGATCGTCGCCCCGATCGTCCAAGCGCAGGGAGAAGGCATTACCCAGCCGCAGGTGTGGGGGTTGCTGATTGCCCATGCCTGCCATGACTATCGTGACTGGCAGGCCGACGAAGCCGATTTACTTCACCGCGTGGCCGATAATTTGGCGATCGCAATTCAACAGGCTGCCCTCTACCAACAATCCCAACAGGAACTCGCTGAGCGGCAACGGGCGGAAACGGCCCTGCAAGCCTTCAACCGGGAGCTTGAGGCACGGGTCCAGGAGCGAACCCAAGCTTTGCAACAACAGGTCGAACAGGAACACCTGCTACGGGTGATCGTGCAAAATATTCACCGCTCCCTGGATATTGATGAGATATTAGCGACGGTACTGACGGAAACCCGGCGAACGCTCCAGGCCGATCGGGTTGCAGTTTATCAATTTAATACGGACTGGCATGGGAGTTTTATTGCGGAATCCGTGGGGACAGGCTGGACGCCCCTCGTAGGGCAAGATGTGCAACCGATTTGGAAGGATACCTACCTCAAGGAAACCCAAGGGGGGCGCTACAAAAATAATGAAACCTTCGCCGTTAACGATATTTATACGGTGGGGCATCGGCAGTGCCACATTGAGTTGTTAGAGCAATTTCAGGCGAGGGCCTACGCGATCGCGCCGATTTTTGTGCAGGATTAACTGTGGGGCTTACTGGCTGCCTATCAAAATCATGCGCCCCGTGTGTGGCAGGAATGGGAAGTGAACCTTCTGCGTCAAATTAGCATGCAAACGGCGATCGCGCTGCGCCAGTCGCAACTCTACCAAGCTTCCCTGGGGCAGGTGCAGGAATTGGAACGTCTGAGCCAAATTAAGGATGATTTTCTCAGTACCGTTTCCCATGAACTGCGATCGCCTATGGCTAATATTAAGATGGCCACGCAAATGCTGGAATTACAGTTGGTGCGGCAGGGTATTCTAGATGGGGAGAAAGAGACATCCTTCAGCCGCTACTTTAAAATCCTGCGGGAAGAGTGCCAGCGGGAGATTAGCCTGATTAACGATTTGCTCGATCTCACGCGCTTAGATGCCAGCACCGAAGCGCCCATACTCAGTCCCATTTCCCTACATAGTTGGATCGACCATATGGCGAGTGCCTTTATGGAGCGGACTCGGCAACAGCATCAGACACTACAGGTAGAGATACCCACCCACCTCGTCCTGAAAACGGAAGTGGCTGCCTTGGAACGTATTGTGGGGGAGTTATTACACAATGCCTGTAAATATACCCCGGCGGGTGAAACTATTCGGATTTTTGCCCGGTCGCTGACCGATTCTCCCACCTCACGATCGGACCCGCGTCCAGGGGACCCGATCGCTAAAATTCAGTTGGGGATTAGTAATTCCGGTGTAGAGATTCCGCCACTGGAGTGCGATCGGATTTTTGATAAGTTCTACCGTATTCCCAATCATGACCCGTGGAAACATGGTGGAACTGGATTGGGATTAGCCCTCGTCAAAAAACTTACCGAGCGCCTAGGGGCAACCATTCAGGTGGAAAGCCATGCCAAGTGGACAACTTTCCTTTTGGAGTTTACGACTTAGCCCCTGATAACCCCGATCAGCGTGGAGGCAACTCTACCCCAACAGGGCAAAAATCCCTGTCGGGTGCCTTGATTCATAGAGGTGGGCGGCGGAGCTGCCTGCCTCAACCCTTTATAATTGCGTGGGCACAGTTGCGAAAATAGGTGTTTTTTCGAGGTGCTCTGTACAGTGACCACAGATTGGATGGATAGGGGTACGCGGTGCTGACAACCGTTTTTTCCACAGAGACCCTGCCTGGGGTTTGGGTGCAGATTGGGGCTGTCGTTGCCTGGTTAGGGACGATCGGTCTGATCGCGATGGGCCTGAGCTACGGTGTCCAGGCCGAGCCGGAACTGGTGCGCAAGGCTGTCCATATCGGGACAGGCAATATCATTTTGCTAGCCTGGTGGTTGCAGGTGCCTGCCTGGATGGGGATTGGGGCGGCGATCGTCTTTAGCTTGCTGGCCTTGTTTTCGTCCCGCTATCCCCTGCTGCCCGGTCTGGACACGATCGGGCGGCAGAGCTTAGGTACAGTGTTTTATGCCATCAGTATTGGCGTCCTGATCGCTTGTTTCTGGCAATCTGCCCCCCACTTTGCCGTACTGGGTGTGTTGGTAATGACTTGGGGGGATGGGCTAGCTGGGTTGTGTGGGCAACGTTTGGGTAAACATCGCTATACCGTTTGGGGGATGCCAAAAAGTTGGGAAGGATCGCTAACAATGGCGATCGTGAGTGGGCTGGTGAGTGGCCTGGTGCTGTGGGGAGTGATGGGTAACGGCTGGCAAATCTGGGTGAGTGCCATTGCGATCGCCCTAACGGCGACGGGCTTGGAAAGCTTCTCGAAATGGGGGCTTGACAATTTAACGGTCCCGATCGGCAGTGCGATAATAGCCTGGATTCTGTTTTTTTTGCTCTAGATTGAAAACAGATTGATTAAAATAATTAGCCAAAAAGGCTGATTGTATTCTGTATATAAAATCATGGCTAAGAAGAAGAAAAAGAAACAAAAAAACCCGTACCTGCGGTTTACTGTTCTCACGTATAACCGCATTATTGCCCTAATTGCCTTATTGAATTTGGGCATGGTGCTATTTGACATGAGCTATATCCCTTGGCGTAGTTTTTATTTTTATAATTTTCCTCGCCTCACCCAACTGTATGATCCGATCAAAGGCATTGAACCCCATCGCGAAACCGAACGGTATATCGAGGTATTCGAGCAACTCAAGGTAAATATTGTCCAATCCGGCCTACAATCTCCCCAAACCGCGAGTGATTTGCAAACCCTGCGAGAGTTGAGTGCCCAAATGATTCGGGACAACCCCTTCCAGTTGGTTAATAAGACTGGCACTCTGGAGCAAATCAAGAATCGGATGCGCGATCGGGTGGGCAATGATTCGGCTACCCAATCTTTCTATATTTTCTGGAGCGAGACGTATTTATTACAACACGGAGCCTTTGAAGAAATTAGTTTCTTTGATACCCAGATACGCCCCCTCATTGCTAGTAACTATTTTCGTCGATTTGGCGAAGATGGTAATTTTTTTGATAATTTCTGGTGGATTGATCGCTGGTTCGTTTTAATTTTTGTTGTTGACATTACCGGTCGAACCCTATTGATCTATCGTCGTTTTGATAGTCTTAGCATTCTCGATGCTTTTCTCTGGCGTTGGTATGATATTTTCCTGATTTTGCCAATCTGGCGCTGGTTACGAGTTATTCCGGTCACCATTCGGCTGGATGCCTCAGAACTCATTGAGCTAGAGCCAATTCGTGCCCAAGTGAGCCGTGGGTTTGTCGCCACGATCGGGAATGAATTAACGGAAGCGATCGTCGTCCAGGTGATCAGCCAACTTCAAAATGTGATTGAGGAAGGTACCGTCATCCGTGATTTTTTCCGGCAGGCCTCCCAAGCCTATATTTCCGTGAATGATGTGAATGAGATGGAGGAGATCAGTAAACGCCTCGTACAGATTACGGCTTGTCAGGTGTTGCCCCAGGTACGGCCCGATCTGGAAGCCTGGATGAAGCATAATGTGACAATGGCTTTACGGCAATCTCCCCTCTATCAAAGCCTGGGCAATGTTCCGGGGATCAATAACCTCTCCCAACAGTTAGCCGAGCAACTCGCAACACAATTGACTATTTGGATTGCTGAAGGTCCCCAGTCCGCCTACAATGCCGTTGCTTCCCTACCCGATGATCCCCAGGGTAGTGAGTTATTTGATCAATTGATGCGAAGTATTGGCAAACAGTTTGGCATTGGCATTCAAGAAAAAGAAATGTTTGCGGATTTACGAATGCTGATGCGAGACTTCCTAGAAGAATTCAAGTTGAATTATGTCCAAAACTTAGCTGAGGCTGATTTCGACAACCTCCTAGAGGAAAGCAAGCAAATTCAACAACGTCAATTGAAGAAAAAGTAATCCCATGACTCTCGGACCTGCGACTGATCGAGCTATCTACGATCGCTTGTTTGAAGCTATTTCAACTCTGGTTTTGCACCACTCCCCCAGCGGCCAGGAAGGGGAAGTCGATCGGGTCATTCGCGATCAACTCACGACTCTCCATGTCCACTACTGGCAGGATGAGGCCGGTAATCTGATTGCTAAGCTCCCTGGTCAAAACCCCGATCGTGCGATCGCGATTACAGCCCATAAGGATGAGATTGGCATGATCGTGAAAACAGTCAAGTCGGATGGACGGGTGGCGGTCCGCAAATTGGGGGGAGCCTTCCCGTGGGTCTATGGCGAAGGCGTTGTTGATTTATTGGGCGATCGGGCAACCATTAGCGGTATTTTAAGTTTTGGCTCGCGCCATGTTTCCCACGAGTCACCCCAACGTAGCCACCAGGAAAAGAAAGCGCTACATTGGGAAGATGCCTGGATAGAAACCAAGCGATCGGCAGCCGAACTCGCCGAGTTGGGAATTCGCCCCGGTACGCGTGTTGTGATTGGCAAACACCGGAAACATCCCTTGCGTCTCCAAGACTATATTGCCAGTTATACGCTGGATAATAAGGCATCAGTTGCCATCTTACTGGCATTAGCGGAGCAGGTAAAAATGCCTGCCGTTGATGTTTACCTCGTGGCCTCTGCGAAGGAGGAAGTGGGCGCGATCGGTGCCCTTTATTTTAGCCAGCGCCAGCACCTCAATGCCCTGATTGCCCTGGAAATTTGTCCCCTAGCACCGGAATATCCCATTGTGGATAGTGAGGCCCCGGTTTTGCTGTCCCAGGATGGCTATGGTCTGTATGATGAGGATCTGAATGACCACATTCGCCAAGCCGCAGCCAGCCTGAATATTCCCCTTCAATTAGCGGCGATTAGTGGCTTCGGGAGTGATGGTTCAATTGCGATGAAATTCGGTCATGTTCCCCGTGCGGCCTGCCTCAGTTTCCCAACCCAAAATACCCACGGCTATGAGATTGCCCATTTAGGCGCGATCGTGAACTGTATCCAAATCCTCAAACAGACTTGCGAATTGCCGCTTCCCTTTGAGGTATTTTCATAATCCCAACGCTACTTTGCTAAGAGGGTGTTTGCAAAGTCCAGAAACCAGTCGTTTGGGCGACTAAAGTCGCCACTACCAACGTACAACAACGCTGAGGACGGCCCAATGCTGAAGTTCCTAGTCGCGGTTTTAACCGCGATCCCCCCCTTTGAAAACATCCTCTAACGTAATAACTGGTCCCGTTGGGGTTGCAGGAGCCGATCGAACTCTGGGAAATAGGATAAGGAGGGGAATAGCTCTGGGAAAACATCGACGATCGCTCGGTTTTCCACCACCACTAAAAAGTCAACCGGGGCGGGACCATCAATATGGCGGTTGAGGATGCCAAACCCTGTCCGGGTTCGTCGGAGTTCGCGCACGGGGGCAGCTTGCTTGAGCCAGGTGTCGAAACTAGGGGCAGCATTCATGCCCGTGAGGGCGTCCTTAATCAGCGTGGGATCGGGCAAGGCGCGGGTACCCCGAATCCAGGCTTGCAGGAGGAGCGTCTGCCGTTGGTCAGGGGTTAACCAGGCGGCGATCGCGTGGCTAGCGGCGCTCAGGGGTAAGGTGGGCAGTTGCGCCCGCACCTGGGCCTCATCCCCCAGCGCCAGGGCCAACACCTGTTGACTCACCCAATTGCCCTTAGTTTGCCAATCTGCTTGGGCAGCAGCCAAATCCCCTTGCCACCACCGCAGGGCACCGCGACACTGGTGTAAATAGGCGGTTAATCGTGCCGAGAGTCCTGGGGTTTGCAGCAATTCGGTATAGGACTGCTCCAGAGCATTGAGGACATCAGCGTAGATACTCCCTAAGGGTTCCGTTTGCCAGACCGGGCTAGTGAGCAAAACGGGGTCCCGGAGAATTTCCAGGGTAAAGGCCGCGATCGCGTCTTCCCGCTGCCCCTGAACCAGCCAAGCCACCCCTAGGGCATACCAGCCTCCCCGTTTGGCTGGCACTAACTGCACCGATTGTCGAAAGGCCTGTGCCGCTGCCGCCGGATTTTGGGTCAGCCACAACCAGCCCAGGGTGGTATAGCCAAACTCCTGGTAGGGCGATACCTGGGTTCCCCGTTGTAAAGCCGTAATGCCCTGGCGGATGAGGGCCTGCCGCTCGGCACGATCGTTGGTTTTCAGGCTCAGGTTACCCAAATTCCAGCCCAACTGGTAGGGGTAATAGGCTTCCCAGGGAGCTAGGGTTTGCGCTTGGGTGAGCAATACCGTAAAGGTTGTGATGAGGTCACGCCGTTCCTGGGTATCGGCTGCCGTCTCGATCGGGTTAAGCAACAAAAAGGCTTGACTGGAGGCTTGCCACGCCCGGTGGATGGGGACCAACCAGAGCAGCACTGCCAACGTCCCGCCACTCATCACCAGTACCACCGCCCGTAACCAACGTCCCCCCTGGATCAGGGAGGACAACCCTGCTGGTTGTGGTAGCCGTTGCCGCCAACCCCTAAAGCTGACGCGAAGCCCTGCCGCCTCGCATAACGTTGCCGCTGGGGGTGTGCCGCCGGGG
>NZ_JBRCAD010000084.1:0-13203 GCF_053493415.1 Trichothermofontia sp.
CAGCGCCCCCCTCCAGCCCAAGGAGGTACCCCAGTCCCAGCGATCGCGCTAGTCCACCTGGGATACCCCCTAACCTAGCGATACCCTTCCCACGGCCACGGATGCACCTACCAATGCCGACACGACGACCATGACCGATCCGGCGGCGATCGCCGCGATTGTGCCGGACTTGTACGAACGGATCGATCGTCAGTGGCAGACCAAGCCGACCTTTGAGACTGATCTGGTTTATCGCGTGGAGGCGACCGCCGACGGCCAGGTTTTACGCTACGAGCCAACCAATGCGGACGCTACCCGGTACGCTGCCGAAATTCCCCTGCCCCAGTTACAGCAGGCAGCGGCCAGTGCGCCGCCCGCCCGTACACCCCAGGCCATTGCTACGTTCAAAGTGGTCTTTACGCCCAAGGGGGTGTTACAGGTCAGTCCGTGGGAAGGGTATCGCTAGGTTAGGGGGTATCCCAGGTGGACTAGCGCGATCGCTGGGACTGGGGTACCTCCTTGGGCTGGAGGGGGGCGCTGTCCCAGAAGGCTTGCCCTTGGGCCGCCGTGGTACAGCCCTGACCGAACCCCGCCGTATTCAACCCCAGAAAGACACACTTATCCTGCGCACAGGCAAGCGCCCCGGCAGTGTGTTCTGGGTAGAGCAGGTTGTAGCGATGGCCCCGGCTGCCCATCCACCCTTCGATGGCCTGCTTGGGGGAGCGCCAGGTCACCCGATCGCCGATCTGGGCTTTATAGTCGGGGTAACCGCTGATATTTTCCGGTGTAAATTCCGATGGCTGTAGCCCAAATTGGGCCTTCATATTATCGGGACAGGTCCCGGTTTTGGGGTTGGTGTGATCCTGATAGCCCTGCGTGTTCATATCGATCACACGGGCTTCGGCCAAGGCATAAACCCGTTCGTCCCACTGTAACGGCGATCGGCCCTGTTCCTGACGTAGCTGGTTAACATAGGCAAACGCCGCCTGGAGGTCCTTGGGGGAATTCCGGTACCAGTACACCGAGCCAGTCCGATGGGTGCGGGAGAATAGCTGCATCCCCAGCAACATTCCGACTACCGCCACTATCCCCATCACAGTCTGGCGCTTCTGCCGATGGACTACTTGCCGCCCCATCCCTCTAACCCCCGGTTGTGGCTATCTAGACTCAGTGTGCCCATTCCTACGCCCAAACACGCGCATCTTACCCAGAGCCATGCCACGGCGATCGGATTCTCCCAATATCTATTGTCAAGAAACGGTAGGATTGATCCGGTCTTTACAATGAAAAGAACGCATGAAAACAGCATGGGTATTTCCTGGACAGGGGTCGCAGGCGGTTGGAATGGGGCTGGATCTGCAAACGGTTCCCCTGGCGATGGCGCGCTTCCAGGAAGCAGAAGCGATTTTGGGATGGTCGGTCCGCGATCGCTGCCAAGGGGATGAAGCCGAACTGGCCCGCACCCTCTATACCCAACCCTGTTTATATGTCATTGAAACTATTCTGGTGGATCTCCTACGCGATCGGGGTCATCAGCCTGACCTAGTGGCAGGGCATAGCTTGGGGGAATACGTGGCTCTTTATACTGCCGGGGTGTTTGACTTTGCAACGGGTCTGCGGCTGATCCAAAAGCGGGCGGCCCTGATGGATAGCAGCGCCAATGGGGCAATGGCGGCCCTGATTGGGGCCGATCGCGACCAACTAGAGCAGGCCTTAGCCAACACTGCCGAGGTGGTTTTGGCAAACGACAATAGCGCCGCCCAAGTGGTGATTTCCGGAACCCCTGCTGCGGTTGATGCCGTTTTGGCCCAAGTTAAAGCCAAGCGGGCTGTACGTTTGCATGTTTCTGGGGCCTTCCACTCACCCCTGATGGCAGAGGCTGCCGCTGAGTTTGCCCAACACCTTGCACCCATTGCCTTCCAACCAGCCCAAGTTCCCGTCCTCTCTAACGTGGAACCGATCGCCACGACCGATGCCGACTTACTCAAACAACGGCTAGCGGCCCAAATGACCGGGCAAGTGCGTTGGCGGGAAATCTGTCTACAACTGCCGGAACTGGGCATTGAGCAAGCATGGGAAGTGGGACCTGGGAATGTGTTGACTGGCCTGCTGAAACGGACCTGTGCAAGCTTGAAACTAGGGAATATCAGCAAACTGAGTGACTTACCCTAGGGATAGTTGTTGCTCAGTTGCGCAAGGGGAAGCGGCCATTACCCCTTGGGGCTGGGTCGCCGTCGCGGGCGTTGCCAGACCGATCGGGCGGCCTTTTCCTGTTCGTAGGTAATCAAGCGGCCATAGTAGGGGTGTTCGCTCAGGTTCATAGACAAAAACACATGGCGACGAATATCCCCAAACCCTTTGCGCGTGAAGAAATTCACTGCCGGGATATTTTCGGGATCGGTGTCTACCATCATGATGTGGGCACCATCATTGATCAGCCGCTCGATGAGCTTGTCTACCAAACTGTCAGCAATTCCCCGCCGCTGGAAGGCTGGATTGACCCCCAGCCACAAAATATAACCGTAGGTGACCGCATCTTTGCTGATAATACTGCCAAGAACAAACCCCGCAAGCTGGTCATCAATCTCGGCCACAAGACAGTAGTCTGGATCGGTATTGTATAACCCAATAACTTCCCATTCGTCCCAAGTGCGGTAGATATAGGGATACAAATCACTACTGAATAAGCTGTCTCCTAGGTGATAGACGGGTGCAAGGTCATCTATCTCCATATCCCGGATCAGGATGGGGGCAGCTGCTCCCGGTTGCTCTGGTACAGTAGGGTCTATCTCAGGGGGAGTCGCGTCAGTCATAGGGCTAGTTAACCTGTAAGGATTTAACAGAAAGCTGTTAGTGGGGTAGGTATCTTGCCTGTGGCGGAGATAGCCGAGACCGCGCTCCCAGGTTTCGTGGGTACGCTACTGATCCTGGATAGGTTCCTGGATAGGTTGTCTGGCTTACCAAATGACTGGATGGAGTTCCGGTGTCCCATAGAGCATCTGGCGATCGACTGCCGAAAAGATCTGGTTAAAGGCGGGGGGAGCCTGAATACACCGGCAGACCAGATCCGCCACATCGGCCCGATGAATACTACCGGCGATCGTGGGATCTTGAATCAACACGCCATTGCCTGTTGCTGGCTCCGACTTGAGACCGCCGGGACGCACGATCGTATAGGTCAAACCACTGGCAATTAGGTGTTGCTCGGCCTTGTCCTTTTCCACGAGCACTGGCCCCAAGGCTTCGAGGATATGGGGAGCCAAGGCAACGGCACTGTTGCCACTGCCGATCGACGACACCAGGATAAATTGCCCCACCCCGGCAGCCGCTGCCGCATCAATCAGATTGCGGTTACCCAGGTAATCCGATCGCTGGCCATC
Organism: Trichothermofontia sp.; assembly: GCF_053493415.1. NCBI lineage: Bacteria > Bacillati > Cyanobacteriota > Cyanophyceae > Leptolyngbyales > Trichocoleusaceae > Trichothermofontia > Trichothermofontia sp. The sequence continues at coordinate 3,360 of NZ_JBRCAD010000084.1, forward strand.
CTGGGGCAGACCCCCAACAGTGCTGATCACTGCTGCGATCTGGTCCCCCTGCATGGCTTGGGTAACGGCAGCGGGATCGAGGGCATCCCCCAGCACAACGGTAATCCCCATAGCTTCTAATTCTGGACGGGCCGCTTCACTACGGAGGAGAGCCTTGACAGCATAGGAGGGATTGGCGGCAAGGCGCAGGGCAATTTCTCGACCCACACCGCGACTGGCACCAGCTAGAAAAATTAAGGGTTGGGTAGTCATTACGTTGCTAAAGGGTGATCGTCCACAGGTTATTTAACTGATTATTGGTGACGCTGACGAAGTCACCGGAATCAAAGTCGCTGGTGGGGGTATTGGCCACGATGCCGAGAATTCGGCCATCCCCCAGGCGAATAATGGCATCATCGCCCGCCCCGGCCACAATATCCCCGGCATTCTCAAAGCGTAAATCGGAGAAATTTAGGCCATCGGTCAGGCCAATGAAGTCAAAATCATCTTCATAAATCAAGATATCGACCAGGTTGATGTTGGCGTCGGCTTCCTCAGTTCGCAACACCAGGGTATCGCGTCCCAGCCCACCATCGAGGGTATCGCGTCCCAAATCCCCCACCAGCGTATCATTGCCATCTCCCCCGAAGAGGAAGTCGTTATCCTTCCCCCCCCCGCAGTACATCATCACCATCCTGACCCAAGAGTTCATCGCTGCCAATATCCCCCCGCAGCGTATCGTTGCCGTTACCCCCGAAGAGACGATCCAGCCCCTTGCCGCCCAGGATGCTGTCGGACCCAGAGCCACCATTGAGGCTATCATTGCCGCGATTCCCCACAATTAGCTCATTATCACTCGACCCCAGCAGCGTATCATCGCCGCTGAGGAGCCAAACGCCATTGGAAAATCCCCGTAACTGCCCAAAGGTCAGGGTTTCGTTATCCGGACCTAGCGTTCCTAAAAGGCGATCGTTGGCGGAATCTACTGTCAGTGCCATACCGTTAATCTCTCCTCCATCCTATGTCCAGTGTTCAGTCTAGTGTCCAAGCTAGTGTCCAAGCCCTGGCTAAGCTGAACGACGTTACAATTGCCTCAGCTTAACAGATCAGCACTTAACGGCCACTTCAGACGCTTTGGGGCGATCGGACGCCGGACCTGCCATTGATTAAGGTTGGATTAGATCTGGATTGGGGTTGGACTAAGGTTGAATTGGGGTTGCTTCTCCCTATAACCATGAGCCAAACTGCTGGCTAAATTCTCCCTGGAGGATCGCTTGCCGAATGCGTTGGGTGAAGCGCACTAATTCCGTGACGTTATGCAGGGTTAACAGGGTATAGACGAGCAGTTCCCGCATCCGCCAGAGATGGTTGAGATAGGCCCGGCTGAATGTTTGGCAGGTATAGCAGGGACAGGTTTCATCCAAGGGGGCAAAATCCTCCCGGAATTGGGCATTTTTGATATTCCAGCGTTCCCCCTGGACCAACACACTGCCATGACGGGCCAACCGGGTGGGAATCACACAGTCGAATAAGTCCACCCCCGCCGCGATCGCCTGCACCATTTCCCGATAGGTTCCCACCCCCATGAGATACCGGGGTTTGTCCACGGGCAGGAGCGGTGCGGTAACTCGGACAATTTCGCGAATCAGGGGCGCCGGTTCCCCCACACTGACCCCACCGATCGCATAACCCGGTAGGTCCAATTTTGCTAACGCGACGGCAGCCGCTTGGCGCAGATCCGGGTAAGTGCCTCCCTGGACAATGCCAAACAACGCCTGATCGGGACGCTGATGGACCGCGATCGCCCGTTCGAGCCAGCGGTAGGACCGTTCCGTGGCCTCTATAATCGCCTCGCGACTGGCGGGATAGGGGGGACATTGGTCAAAGGCCATGATCACGTCGGCCCCCAGTTGGTTCTGGATCGCGATCGCTCGCTCCGGGGTTAGCTCAATCAAGCGGCCATCGCGGGGCGATCGAAACACCACCCCCATTTCCGTAATCTTTTGCAGGGGACGATCTGCGGCCTGTCCCCGCCCCAGGCTAAACACCTGAAACCCACCGGAGTCAGTCAGGATCGGTCCTTCCCAAGCCATGAACTGATGGAGTCCCCCGGCTTGGGCCACCAGCGCCTCCCCCGGTTGTAGGTGCAAGTGGTAGGTATTGGCTAGGATCATCTGTGCCCCCGTCGCCTGGAGTTGCGCAGGGGTGAGGGATTTCACGGTGGCTTGGGTACCCACCGGCATAAACCGAGGGGTTTCTACGGGACCGTGGGGGGTGTGGAAACACCCAGCCCGTGCCTGGGTTTGGGTGCATTCCGCCTGACACTCGAAGCGAAAGTGGCCGTGTTCGCGCCGCGTCTCCGCCAGAGGATCGGCGGGTGGCCTTGCCAAGCTGTCCCCCATGTCTACGCTCACACCTACGATCGCAAGCCCCGCAGGGCCGCCTCAGCCGCCTGGACCCCGGCCTGATCCCCCTGACTACGGTACAAATCCCGCGCCCGCTCTAGGGCATCCTTCGCCTCCTGGCCCCGCTGCCGCCCCTGGAGGGCCAAGCCCAACTTATAGTAGCCCAGGGCATTATTGGGTTCCTCGTCCAGGACCTGGCGGTAGAGAACGATCGCCCGCAGGTAGTTTCCTTGCTCCATGAGGACATCACCAATCCGGAGCCGGATTTCGCGGTTATTGCGATCGAGGGCTGCCGCTTGCCGATAGGCCGACATGGCCCCCTCCAGGTTGCCCTGGGTCTGGAGCACTTTGCCAATCTTGAGGTGAACATTGGCATCACGGGGAGCTAGCCGTGCTGCGGTAGTTAAAGCTTCAATGCCCGCTGCCGAATTCCCCATTCCCAATTGGGCAATGCCGAGGGCGACCTGTATTTGGGGTTGATTGGGGGCCACCCGCACCGCCTGGTTGAGTAATTGCAGGGCTTCAGCAAATTTCTGTTGCCGCATCAGCGTTGTGGCCAGGGCTTCGTAGGCTTCCCAGTTATTGGGTTCTAAACTCAGGACTTGACGATAGGCCGCGATCGCGCCGTTATAGTCCCCCTGGCGGAAGAGGACCGTTCCAACCCCCAGTTGGGCTTTGATGTGGTTGCGATTCAGTTGAATTGTGCGCTGGTAGGCGCTGGTGGCTCCGGGATAGTCGCCGAGGTTCGCGAGGCTGTAGCCCAGGGCGTAGAAAAAATCAGCATTGTTGGGGTCAAGGGCTGTGGCCTGCTGATAGGCTGCTGCCGCTTCCCGGTAATTACCCTGGCGGGCCTGGAGAAACCCAATGCCGGAGTATAGTTTGGCATTCCGAGGATCGAGTTGAAGCGCCTGCTGATAAATCGCGATCGCCTGGGAGAAATTATTGGCATTGATCGCTTGACGGGCCTGACGGAGCAACTCATTTAGCGCGCGCTTGTTGTCTGGCGTATTGGCCTGGGCCAGCAGGGGATGGGCTTGGGCTGCCGCTGGGGGGATCGGGGCAAACCCACCTAAGAGCGCGAGGCAAATCAATCCTTTTCCCAGGATCGGCAAACTATTCCGCAAAATCGCTTTTTCCTCCAGCATGGTTGTGTGGTTGTTCGGTTTGGCTACAGGGAAATGAACGGGATCGGTGGACGGGATGGGCCGCATCGAATCGGGATCGCCATCGAGGTTAGGAACGGGATTGTTTACATGATCTGTACTCTTTTACTGATTTTAGGGACTGATTTTAGGGGGCAACACCCTGAACAATTAACACGGAACAGGGGACATGGTGAATGACATAATTACTGACGCTTCCCAGGAGGACTGCTGTCACCAGCGATCGCCCACGACGGCCCAGGATAATCAAATCCGCCTGCCAGCTTTTGGCCAGATCCCGTATCCAGGTGGTTGGGTTCCCCACCTTAGACACCGACTCCACCGCGATTCCGGCCTGCTGCGCCCGCTCCACATAGGTTGCCAACCAGCTATCCACCCGTTCCAACTCCTGCAATAACCATTCTTCTTTAACCCGCACACTGGTTGTGCTGCTGCGCAGGCTGAAGAGGGGGTTATCAGAAGGCATATCATCGGCATCCACGTTGAGGCAGTGCAGAATCAGGAGCTTAGCCGTTTCGCGCTGGGCCAGATCCAAGGCTTGGGCAAAGACGCTATCCGCCTGAGCCGATCGATCGATCGCGACCAGAATTCTCTTAAACGCCATCCCTACCTCCCTGTCTGCCCCTGCTGGCGAAATTTTCCCAGAAATCTCCTCTGAGTGGCCTAAACGGTCATGATGTCTTTTTCCTTCTCAGCTAGAATGGCCTCGATTTTGACCACATACTTATCCGTTAGCTTTTGAATGTTGTCCTGTAAGTCGCGGGCTTCGTCTTCGGACATTTCACCGTTTTTTTCCAACTTGCGGACCGCATCGATCGCGTCGCGGCGGATATTGCGGATCGAAACCTTGCCTTCCTCCGCCATCTTGGCCGCCATCTTGGCCAGTTCCTTGCGGCGTTCGCTGGTGAGGGGGGGGATATTCAGGCGAATGGTTGAACCGTCATTATTGGGTGTCAGGCCAATATCGGACATCTGGATCGCCTTTTCGATCAAATTGAGGCTACTGCGATCGAAGGGTTGAATGGTAATCGTACTAGAGTCCGGTGTGGCAATACTGGCCAGAGACTTCAGGGGAGTTGGGGAGCCGTAATATTCGACCATCACCCGATCCAGGATCGCCACATTCGCCCGTCCTGTTCGGATCGTATTAAAGTCGCGCTGGGTTGCCTCCACCGCTTTTTGCATGTGACTTTCAGCATCAGCTAACTTCACAGAAACCTCCCACAGTCGTTCCAATCGGTTCACCCATTGCGGCTCGACGAATGTTGCCGCGCACGGCGAGGTCAAACACCACAATGGGGATGTTGTTATCTTTGCACAAAGCGATCGCGGTCCCGTCCATCACCCGTAAGTCTTGGGTCAAAACGTGACCATAGGTGAGGGTTTGGTAGCGTTTGGCCTGGGGATTGGTGCGGGGATCGGAGTCGTAAACGCCATCGACCTTGGTGGCCTTGAACAGGACTTCGGCATTGATCTCCGCTGCCCGGAGGGCCGCTGTGGTATCGGTCGTAAAAAACGGGTTACCTGAACCCGCCCCAAAGATCACCACCCGTGATTTTTCCAAATGGCGAATCGCCCGCCGCCGGATATAGGGTTCCGCCACCTCCTTCATTTCGATCGCCGTCAGCACCCGTGTCGGCACCCCCGCCCGTTCCAGGGCATCTTGCAGGGTGATGGCATTCATGACCGTGGCCAGCATTCCCACATAGTCCGCCGTGGCCCGTTCCATCCCCGCTGCCGATCCCTTGACCCCGCGAAAAATGTTGCCGCCCCCGACGACGATCGCCACCTGAATGCCACTTTGCACCACCTCCGCAATTTCCTCCGCGATCGCCTGGACAATATCCGGATCAATGCCATAGGCAAGGTCGCCCATCAGGCCTCACCACTGAGTTTAAGCAAAATACGCTGATAGGTTGCCATGCAATCTTTGCGCTCCTTTGTAAGCATCTGTGATCGATTGGGCGAATGGGGGGCGGCCACAACTCCCTAGCAGCAGTAGGGGGCAAGGACAAGCAATCGCAACCAAATGTAACCCAAATCTAAAATACCAGTCCTTGGGTGAGTGGGCTATCCAAACCTTGATCCGAGCCGGGAGGTTGGCTGCCGAGGGTGGCTGGTTCAGGGGGAGGCCGAAAGCGGTGGGTGAGGATGCCGTAAGATGCAAAGGACACTGACAAGCAAGGACACTGACAGGCTCGGTCTATGTCTATTCAGGCAACTCATGCAACCTCGATTCATGCAACAGCGGTGATTGAACCCGGTGCCCAACTGGGGGCAGGGGTAACGATCGGTCCCTTTAGTTATCTCGATCGCGATGTCGTGATTGGCGATCGCACGGTGATCGGTCCCCAAGTCACCATTTTGGCCCATACGACCTTGGGCGCAGACTGCCAGGTCCATGCCGGAGCCGTTTTGGGGGGATTGCCCCAGGATCTCGCCTTCAAGCACCAGCCCAGTTATGTGCAAGTTGGTTCCCATTGCGTCATTCGGGAGGGGGTCACTGTCCATCGGGGCACCCAGGCGGAAAGTGTGACGAAGATGGGCGATCGCTGCCTGCTCATGGCCAATAGCCATCTGGCCCATAATGTCCAACTGGGGGAACAGGTGATCGTGGCCAACAATGCCCTGCTGGCGGGCTATGTGCAAGTGGGCGATCGGGCCTTTATTAGTGGCAATTGTTTAGTCCATCAGTTTGTGCGCATTGGCCGCTTGGCCATGTTGTCCGGCGGCGCGGCAGTCCAGCAGGATGTCCCCCCCTTTTGTATGACCACTAGCCTCAGCACAAATACGGTGATGGGCCTGAATGTGGTGGGGCTACGGCGGGCCGGTTTGAGTCAGGAGGAGCGTCAAATCCTGAAGCGAGCTTTTCGGGTGCTGTATCGGTCCAATTTAAACGTGTCGCAGGCCCTCGATCGCCTCGAAGCCGAATTTGACTCCCCCCTGGTGACAGAATTGTGCCAATTTATTCGGGCGTCTAAACGCGGGATTTGCCACTTTATTCGAGTCGATCGCCCCTAACCCGAGGCCCGTGGTGAGTGAGCCGCATAGGACCATCAGCCGCCCCCCTAGTCGATCCCTCATTCCACATAGCGATCGCGATTACTACCACAAGCGCTCGCAAGACCAAGCCCGTGGGATGAATGAATACTGGATCGTCGCTCCGATTAGCCAACAGGTGACTGTGCTAACCCTGATCGAGGGTTTATATGAAGCGCACCTGATCGCCGCTGGATTTAAGCCAAACTGGCACCCATTAGGTGTGCCGATCGCCCTTGCGAATTTTGCGCATTCGGGAGCGTACCACGGCCTGATCAATCGGAAACCCGGCGATCGGGACAACTTGATACTGACGTTCCGCTTCCAATTTTTTCAATTCCGTATAGTCTACCCAGTGAATACAGTCCACCGGGCAGGTATCGATCGCCTCCTGGATCAGCGCCGCCGAGTCCCCGTCTTGACGCACCACCCGCGATCGACCGTACTCTGGCTCAATGTAGAACGTATTGCGGGCCACATGGGCACAATGCTTACAGCCAATACAGGTGATCTCATCGACATAAACCCCCTTCTGGCGTAACCCACCCCCAAGCTCTGGCTCTAGCCCGGTGCGATTGGCGGCGGCTTGATATTCACTGCCTAACTCAGGTTCCAAGCCCGTGCGATCGGGGCCAACGGGGTCCGCCAAACCAGAGTAGCCAGGATCAGGACTAACGTCAGACATCCAGGAGCGCTCCTATCACCATACTCGGTTGTGATTCCCAACAAATGATTCCCAACAAATCAGGCAGGCGAAGTGCCTGCCCCTAGGTCAATGTACCAGTAGGAAGTGCCAGCCAGTTTGAAGAGTTAGGACAGCTCCAATCCGGTCACGGCAATGCCCGACCGCTAGCTCATGCGGCGGCTCTAACCTGGGTGGCCCTAACCTTGCCAGCGTTGAACCACTAAGCGGATTGAACCGTCTTGATGGTGTTCTTGCTCACTAACCTGGAAACCTTGTTCAGCCGTTGTGGCGAGGACGGTCTGAAACGCGTAGCGCTGCTTCACCAAACTGAGGAAGCGATCGACGGACCACGCTTGCTGCCAGAATTGTAGATCGGCCACCAACTCATATTCCTGACCATTCCAGCGGAACCCAATGTCATAGCCATTGTCCTGGGGAATCATCACTTCCGCCGTTGTGGTTTGCCCCTGGTACCCGCGCACTGGATGCGGCCCCGCCTTCCATTCAACCCCTAGATCGGTCAGGGCCGTTTGTAAGGATTCCAGATTACGGATTTGGGTTTTGATGTTGCTAAAGTGTGACATGGCTGATTTGACACTCAAGATTGACTAGGGTTAATAGGCTTAGACAAGGCATAGAACAGGTCGTGATGCGGCTGGCTCGGTGGGTAAATCAACCTACGTTGCCAACAACAGGCATCCCCGCTGGCCAATCACCATTGCCCATACATGGACTGGGCCACCGTGGGGGCAGTCGCCTGGGAAACCACAGCAAAATACTCAGCCGTTGTTTCCTGACTCAGGACCTGTCCCAATTGCGCTTCGATCGCGGCGGTGACCTCGGCACAGGAAGACCCCGAAATTCCCGTCACTTTCTCAACCACACGGCCATCCGGATAAATGACAAATTCCAGCGTTTCCATAGGGCTTAACAGGCGATAACAAAGCGGAAGGGTGGAACAGAGACCCCCGATCAGATGGGTAGGTCCCTCAAACCCAGTGAAGTCAATGGGCGACACTGAGTAATTGCACTTAACAAGCACTGGTGTACACACGCTCGTGTACCCATAACGTTCTCAGGGCATCGCCTAACCAGTGGTCAGTGACCAATGATCAAGTGAACCCTCAACTCTTCTCAGTATAAAGACGAAAATCTCATAGCAACTTAATAAATTGATCCAATGACTAGATTAGTCACTGCTATTGGATGCTAGTTTCGCTTAACTTCCCAACACAGTCAAGCACCCATTCCGGGTTGCCCCTCGGTTGAGCAATGGGGCGATCGCGGTTGAATGGCCGCCCCACCGGATCAGACCCCTTGGGGGTTAGGCTCCCTAGGAAATTGCCCATCTCCTGCGGACAATACCCTTAGGTCCACCCATGTGACCCCTACCGTGCCCTGCCTGCGAGCAAGTCCGAACGACGGATGGAATCCCCCCTACCAGCCGGGAGCTGCCTACGACAACGCTATTTAATCCAACACCTCCTAGGACAAGGACGGTGGGGCTATACCTATCTAGCCCTAGATCAAGAGCGATTTGGAGAGCGTTGTGTGCTGCGGCAATTTCATTTGCCCAAGATAGAAAAACCTCGACGACAAGAAGAGATTAAGCTCTATTTTCAGCAAGAAGTTAATCGGTTGTATCAACTTCAGCATCCCTGTATCCCGCGTTTTTGGGCCACCTTTATGGAAGGGCGGGAATTGTTTATTGTGCAGGAGTTCATTCCGGGCTTTTCCTGCCGTCAACTGTTGCTCAGCCGTCGTCAACAGCAACAAACTTTTTCGGAAGCGGAAGTCCTTGCCTTGTTAAAGGCTCTGCTGCCGTGTTTAGACCTCCTACACCAGCAGGATTTAAGTCAGGGGACCCTGGCCCCGGATGCGATCGTCCTCCGGATCTCACCAACCTCCCCCCTGGTCGAGTCCTTGGATCTTGCCATTCCGAATGCCCAAGCCGTGGCGGATCTGACTGACACCCAGCCGATGTTGGTGACCTTTGGCTCGTTTCCTGGGGGGCTGTTGCGGCGTTTATGCCAATCAGAGCAGAGTACGACCGACCTTGACATTCGCCACCTCCGTCAGACCCTTTTCCCAATTGGCCGGATGGGCTTTATGCCCCCGGAGCAGCTCCACGGGCTGGAGGTCCATCCCCACGGTGATCTCTATGCCCTCGCGGCAACCTGCCTGGTCCTCTTAACGGGACAAGATCCAGAGCAGTTATTTGACCAGGCTACCCTGACGTGGCGTTGGCCGCAGGAACAGGTCAGTCCACCCCTGGCTCAGGTTTTGGAACACATGCTGGCGTGGAAACCGGTCGATCGCTATCAATCGGCGGCAGCGGTTCTGGCGGCGTTAAACCTGACCTCACCGGCAAGGCTGTCGGCAAATCCGCCCACCTTAGTCCCTCAACCCGTTTCGCCGCCGATTCCCCAGCCCCTACCAGAGGCTGCTCGGCCCACGGTTAGCGCACCGAGTCCGCTAACCCCGATCGCGCCTGACCGCACCATGCCGCCAGTAACACCCCTCCCCCACCTAGACACGCAGCCCCCGGCTCCCCTTGCAAACCTCCCTGCCTC
>NZ_JBRCAD010000085.1:0-44382 GCF_053493415.1 Trichothermofontia sp.
GTTGGGGTCAAGGCTACCCACGACGGTGTAGGTAATGGCTTGACCAGCGGCAAGGCTAATGCCGTCGTCGTCGATATTGTTGGTACCGCTGCTCTCGAAGCCACCGCCATTGCCGACGGCACTCCAACTGATGTTGGTTAAGCCGCTGGGGAAGCTATCACTAACCGTGGCATCGGTGACGGTGCCGGCCCCCGCATTGCTGGCGATGATGGTATAGGTGAGTAATCCACCGGCACTGGCTGGATCAGGTTCATCGGTTTTGGTGATGATTAGGTCGGCTGGTTGGTTAACACTAGTGATGGCTGGATCAGTGTTGTTTTCTGGAGTTGGATCGACGACTCCGGGTGGGGGGATGATTGTAGCGGTATTTGTGAGAAGGGTTGCGAGTGGTGTCGTGGCGGCGACCGTCCCCACTACGGTGTAGGTGATGGTGCCCCCAATCGGCATGAAGATGCCAGAGTCATTAATATTGTCCGTTCCACTGGTGTCGTAGCCACTGCTGGTTGAGCTAGTGGCCGTCCAAGCAACATTGGGCAGGAGGGCTGATGGGAAATTATCGGTAATCGTGGCATTGAGAACGGCATTTGGGCCAGCGTTGCTGGCAACAATTGTGTAGGTTAATACTTCGCCAGGAGCTAGGACTGTAGGCTGTACAACCTTATCAATCTGTAAGTCAGCAGTCGTGGGAATAGGGACATTACGGGTGAAGATAGCTCCCCCCCCAACGAGATCAATCCCCCCGTTTGCGTCAGTTGTACCAACTGGGAAGAAGCTAGGATTTGTCCAATCAACCAGATTAGTACCCGTAGCGGTAACGTCATTACCAAACAGGGAGTAGCCGTAGAAGACTTGTCCTGCGGTTAAACCGAGATCTTGAAAGGATACAAAAACGGCACCCAGTACTTGATTGTTAGCAATAAAAGACGGTCTAAGCGGATCGCCAGAGCCTATTTCATTGCGAAATACAGCAGAGGGGATATTATAGGTACTATTTCCCCACGAACTACTAGCATTATAAGCCTGAACGATACCATAATTGCTTGGATCACCCGCTCCATCAATAGCAGTAATGGCTGAGATTCTGAATGGATCATGCGCGATGGGAGTAGGATTACCACCTCGTTCAATAACCAAAAAACCGGCATCGGCTGGGTTGGCAGGAACGGTAATTCCAGTGGTACGCAGGAAGTCAAGGCGCTCAATGTTATTGTTATTATTCGTATTCCCTGTATTGGTAAAAACGTTATCACTGCCCCGGTTGATGGTAACGCCAAGGAGCGACTGCTCCATTGTGGTGACATAACTGGGGTTCAGATTCAGCGTGCCACCCAGTGTCATTGATACGGTTTGATTAATTTGAAACCAAAGAATTTGGTTATTAGGATTACTGGTTTGCCCGACGGGAGTTGCCGTATTGCGTCGAATCCGAATTTCATCTGTGATCGCAGCGACCGTATAGGTTTCAGATGATGCGTTTACAAACCCTGATATCTGTAAGTCATTATTAATGCTCACAGGCGCATTAATGGTCCAACTTGTTGCACTCGAAATGTTGGTTGAACCTGCGCCATTCGTTGTATAGTTGATTTGATTGTCTGGTAGGTCAATATAGGTAGCAATTAGATTAGTAATAGGTGCCAATAGGCCGTCATAATTAGCAACAGCGGCTTGACTGAGAGCCAGCGGGCTGTCGATCGTTCCCCAATTAACCTCCAGATCCCAATCCCCCCCCAGATGGGATGCCCCAGTGGGGTTATTGGAAGCAGCAATATCGGCTCCCGTTAGGTGGGCTACCTGCTCTACAAACTGAAGGCCGATCGTGCCCGCCGCGACATCACACCCTAGGAAAAGAATATCGGCGTGATCGCTGAGGGAAAGCCCCCATTGCTGTAATTGCTCTGCATAGGTGGCCAGGGTTTGGGCATTGAGAATCGTGTTGCCCAACTGGACCATGCCGGCGGCCCCGTGGGAAATGATTTGCAGGCTGTCAATCTGTGTACGGCCCTGGAGCGCTGCCGTGATTTGCTCCACCCCATCCTGGTTCGGATCAAGAATGACCACCTCCGTGCCCGGTTGCAGACCCGCCAACAAAGTGGCGTAATCGTAGACCGACGCATCGACGATTACCAGTGAGGTAGAAGTTGATAAAGAAGTCACGATCGCTAAACCCTTACACTAAACCCTAGTAACCGATAAATTTCGATGAAAGAAACCAGCCAAGATCTGAATCAGATTGGCTTATATGCAAGTATGCAAGCAGGTATCTTGATCGACAAAGGCTATCAACCAACAGGTGAAAGTTTAGGACGTAAAGTTCCCTACTTTATCACCCAAAGCATCCTGCGAAAGAAAGCATCCTGCGAAAGGCAGAGATACTGGCAAACTCCTCGATTATACGGAGTCAGGCGATCGAAAGTAAAGGTTTTTCGACAACTTTAAGATCCCGAACCCCGCCTTGCTGGTTTCAACCCGTCCCCTGCCCTATCATCTAACCCTGCTTTTGTGGAAAAATTGTGAAAGATCGTATAAAAATGTGAATTTTTTGCAAGAATGTGACCTGAATCTTTGTCTAAAATAACGATTCAGTATCCAAACAGTACCATGCCAGGGGCAAACGATGACCGATCGCCGTTGCTATGATTGATTCACGCCAGTTTGGCATCCCGCGTATTGCAAGTATTTCAAGTATTTCGCTGAGTATCCCCCATGTTTTTATCCCGAAAGCTTCAGATGGGTCGTGGCCTGCTCTTGTCTATGCCCTTTGTTTGGGGTGGGCTGGTGCCAATGGCGATCGCCCAAGGCTTGATGGGTAACCTCCAAGTGGAAATTGTCGGCCTGCGCGATCGCAGTGGGGACATCTGCTTAAACCTCTTCGATCGCGCCGATGGCTTCCCCCACGATCGCGAGAAGGCCAAAGCACGGCAATGCTTAACCCTCGCCGAGCAGCCAGAGGATACCCCGATCGTCGTCACCTTTGCCGACTTACCGGTAGGTAACTACGCCATTAGCTTATTCCACGATCACAATCAGGATGGCGTCCTGAACCGGGGGGAATTTGGCATCCCCAGCGAAGGCTTTGGCTTTTCCAATAACGCCCCCGTCCGCACCGGTCCCCCTCGGTTTGGCCACGCTATGATCCTCGTTGCGGGGCAAACGCCCATTACCGTACAAGTCCGCTACTCTTTGCAATAGGCTATCCCCCATACCAACGAATCGCCAGGAAGGCGGTAGACTGCTAAGAACCGTAATTTTACTGACTCGTCATTCCTACGTGGACCTATGACCAATCGCCTTGCCCAGTCTGCCAGCCTTTATCTCCGTAAACATGCCGAAAACCCGATCGACTGGTGGCCCTGGTGTGAGGAAGCCCTAGCCAAGGCCCAGCAAGAGCAAAAACCGATCTTTCTCTCGATCGGTTACTCCAGTTGCCACTGGTGTACGGTCATGGAAGGGGAAGCCTTTTCGGACCCAGACATCGCCGCCTACATGAACGCTCATTTTCTGCCCATTAAAGTCGATCGCGAAGAACGCCCCGACCTGGACAGCATCTATATGCAAACGCTGCAAATGATGACCGGGCAAGGGGGCTGGCCGCTGAATGCGTTTTTATCCCCCGACGATCGCGTGCCGTTCTATGCCGGGACCTACTTCCCCCTCGAACCCCGCTATGGCCGACCGGGGTTTTTGCAAGTTTTGCAGGCCGTGCGCCGTTACTTTGATACGGAAACGACGGCACTGCAATCCATCAAAGCCCAAATTATCAGCAGCCTCCAACAGGCCAACCAACTGCCCAACGACACTCCCCTCACGCCCCAGCATCTCCAGGAGGGCTTAATTACCAGCGTCAGCATTGTCGGGGCCGGCAGTTTTGGCAATAGCTTTCCCATGATTCCCTACGCCGAAACCGCCCTGCGGGCCACCCGATTTGAGCTAACCGGCAAGCACGATCCACAATCTGTGTGTCGGGAGCGGGGGCTGGCCCTAGCCTTGGGGGGAATTTTTGATCACGTGGGTGGGGGGTTCCATCGCTACACCGTTGATCCCACCTGGACCGTCCCCCACTTTGAAAAAATGCTCTACGACAATGGTCAAATTATGGAGTATCTGGCCAACCTCTGGAGCGCGGGGATTAAAGAACCGGCCTTTGCACGGGCGATCGCCCTCACCGTCCGCTGGCTACAACGGGAAATGACCGCCCCCGACGGCTACTTCTACGCTGCCCAGGATGCCGACAGCTTCGTTACGCCCACCGATACCGAACCCGAAGAAGGGGCGTTTTATGTCTGGTCCTACGCAGATCTGCAAGACTTACTGACTGCCCCGGAACTGGCGGCCCTGAGTAAGCAATTCACCGTTACTGAGTCTGGCAACTTTGAAAGTAAAAATGTGCTTCAGTGCGGCTATCCCGGCCTTTTGACCCCAGAAACGGAGCAGGCATTAGCCAAACTATTTACGGTTCGCTACGGTCGTGCGGCGCCTGACTTGGCCACCTTTCCGCCGGCCCGCGATAACCGGGCTGCTAAAACCCATCCTTGGCCGGGGCGCATCCCGCCCGTCACCGATACCAAGCTGATCGTGGCCTGGAATAGCCTGATGATTTCAGGACTAGCGCGGGCCTACAGTGTCTTTCGAGACGCCAACTATTGGCAACTCGCTGCTCAAGCGGCCCAATTTATCCTCGATCGGCAGCAGGTCGGGGGGCGTCTGCATCGCCTTAACTACGATGGCCAAGCCTCGGTGCTGGCCCAGTCTGAAGACTATGCCTTCCTGATCAAGGCCCTGCTCGATCTCCATCAAGCCAGTCGAGGGGATACGGTCGAAACACTCAGTCCGGCGATCGATTGGTTGGCGGCTGCCGTGGGGCTGCAACAGGAATTTGATGAATTCCTCTGGAGTGTTGAACTGGGGGGCTACTATAACACGGCTCGCGATGCCAGTGATGATTTGCTCTTGCGGGAGCGCAGCTATGCTGATAACGCTACCCCCGCTGCCAATGGAATCGCGATCGCCAATTTGATTCGCTTGTCCCTGTTGACCGAGGATTTACAATACTTGGAACGAGCGGAACAGGGGTTGCACGCCTTTGCTAACGCGATCGCCCACGGGGCACGCAGTTGTCCGAGCTTGATCAGCGCCCTGGATTGGTATTACCACTACACCCTGATCCGCGCCACCCCCGATCGTCTAGCGGCCCTAGCCCCTCAATATCTGCCCACAGCGGTATTAAAACGGGAACCCCACTTACCCGTGGACGCGATCGCCCTAGTCTGTCAGGGCTTAAGCTGCAAAGAACCGGCCCAAACCGAAGCCCAGTTGCAGGCCCAAATTGTCCAAAGTCAGACGCGAGCACTTTAGGGGGCAGGTTGATCCAGAGCCGCAGCTTGCTGCTGTTGGGCAAAACCGGCCCCTACCCGTGAAGATTTACCACCAGACTGCACCCCCAAAGCCGGACCAACTATTCACCGGGACCGCTAAAATAGCAATAATTTGTGCCCTAGCCACGCCTAATGACGATGTCAAGGCACTGGCAGTATCCCCGGCCTGTTAACCCTATCCGTTTGCATGAGATCGATGAAAAACCTCTTGAGTAACCTGCTCGTTCCCCCCCCCTCGCCCCCTCGGCTCAACGCTCAACGCCAACGGATTGAAATTAAATCTGCCCGTGAAATTGAAATTATGCGGCAGGCTGGTCGGATTGCGGCCACCGTGCTCAAGGAAATTGCCGATCGCGTCCAACCGGGGATGACCACCGCTGATTTGGACGCCTACGCCGAGCAACGCTTACGGGAATTGGGAGCCACCCCCAGCTTCAAGGGCTATCACGGTTTCCCCGCCTCCCTCTGTACCTCAATTAATAATGAAGTCGTCCACGGTATCCCCAGCCGTCGCAAACAGATCCGGGCCGGTGACCTCCTGAAGGTCGATACGGGGGCCTACTTCCAGGGCTTTCATGGCGACTCCTGTATCACGATCGCCGTTGGTGCCGTCACCGCCTCCGCCACCAAACTGATGCAGGCAGCCGAAACCGCCCTCTACAAAGGCATTGAACAGGTCAAAGCTGGGAATTATCTCCTTGATATTGCGGGCGCGATCGAAGATTACGCCAAATCCCAAGGCTTCAAAGTGGTGGAAGATTATACCGGGCATGGCGTTGGTCGCAATTTGCACGAAGAACCCGCCGTCTTTAACTTCCGTACCCATGATCTACCTAACGTCAAACTCCGGGCCGGAATGACCCTGGCGATCGAACCGATCCTTAACGCCGGGTCAAAGTACACCCGCACCCTCGCCGATCGCTGGACAGTCGTAACCGTCGATCGCGCCCTATCCGCCCAATTTGAGCATACGGTTCTGGTTACCGAAACTGGTTATGAAATTTTGACCGATCGTAACCAGGTGTAGGGACTAAGAGGATGTTTGCAAAGGGGGAGCGCGATTAAAACCGCGACAACGAACCTTGACGTTTGGCTGTCCTAAGGAGTGCTGTGCGTTTGTAGTGGCGACTTCAGTCGCCAAAACGGTTGGTTTCTAGACTTTGCAAACACCCTCTCAGGCAAGCGTTGCCCCCAAAGACACCAGCAACCTAGGGACGCAAACGTAGGGGCAGGTTGCACCAAGCGCCGCCAGGAAAACGCTCATCTGCATGAACCTGCCCCCTGGCACCGGAGTCAGTTACCCAACGATCGCCCTTTCCCCCACCTGGGCGGGTCTGGTTGGGAAGGTGGATTTGCGGCGCAGCTTTGGGCGCGACCCGTCCCTACAAAAGGGTTGGTATATCAGGGATAGCTAACCATCCTTCCTCGGCAAGATGCGCTGGGAATACTAGAATTTTTCTATCGCACTTGTACAGTCAAGGCTGGATTGGACAGCCATCCCGGTCTTTAAGCGCGGGTGACAGGCGTCAAGCGTGTATTGTCAGGCTGCAACTTCAGAATTTTAGTGTCCTATGCTCAGTCGCGTTGCTGACTCAATTTATTGGATGAATCGCTATGTTGAACGGGCCGAGAATATTGCCCGCTTCGTCGATGTGAATCTGCATCTGCTGCTTGAATCCCCAGCCGGAATGGCCCAGCAATGGCGGCCCTTGGTCCTAACAACGGGAGATTTGGAGTTCTTTGAGGAACACTACGGCGAGGCCAATGCCGACAATGTGATCCAATTCCTCACCTTTGATGAGAACTACCCCAACTCGATCGTCTCTTGCCTCCGGGCCGCCCGTGAAAATGCGCGATCGGTCCGGGAAGTCATTTCCTCGGAAATGTGGGAGCAACTGAACCAGTTTTACCTAATGGTGCGGGAAGCGGCGCCAGGCCAGCCCCTATCAGCCCTCCATGACTTTTTTACCGAGGTAAAGCTCTCCAGCCATTTGTTTGCCGGCGTGATGGATGCCACCTTAAGCCATAACGAAGGGTGGCACTTTGGGCAGATTGGTCGATTGCTGGAGCGGGCCGATAAAACCGCCCGAATTCTGGATGTCAAATACTTCATCCTGCTCCCATCGGTACAGGACGTGGGGACGATGATGGATGAGGTGCAATGGATTGCCTTGCTGAAGTCGGCCAGTGCGTTTGAAATGTACCGCAAACGACGCAAGCATCGCATCACGCCGATCGGCGTGGTGGAATTTCTCATCCTCGATCGCGAGTTTCCCCGCGCCATGCGCTTCTGTTTACTCCAAGCCGAGCGATCGCTCCACCAAATTACCGGCACACCCGCAGGCACCTGGAGCAACCCTGCCGAGCGGGCGCTGGGACGCCTGCGATCGGAACTGGACTACCTCGTGGCGGAAGAGGTGATCCAGGTGGGGCTGCATGAATTTCTGGATAGCCTCCAAGAGCAAATGAACGACGTGGGGGAACAAATCTTTGAAACCTTCTTTGCCCTGGCCTAGGTGAGTGCGCCACCAGGGCAGGTGCCGTGGACATCCAGTTTCACAACGTTGGTAGTCACCACGACTTTATCGTTGCCGACTAGAGCCATCACTGCGTGGAAGGGGCCAAGGGAGGCTTGCCCGCCCGCAGCGATCGTGGCAATACCGTGTTTTTCCTTTTTCCCATTTTTTAGTAGCAATAACGTCATTCTCTGTGTTAGGATTATTTTCCGGTGGCAACGAGATGGGTCGGTGCCTGAGTGGTTAAAAGGGGCGGACTGTAAATCCGCTGGCTATGCCTACGCTAGTTCGAATCTAGCCCGGCCCACCACCGGTTGAAGACAAGCGGCTTAAAGACCAGCAATTGAAGACGAGTCGAATTCAGGCCAGTCGTTCATTGCCCGTGTAGCTCAGTGGTAGAGCACACCCTTGGTAAGGGTGAGGTCACGAGTTCAATCCTCGTCACGGGCTTTTAGGTTAAGTGTTTTGGCTCAAATTACTTTGAGCTAAGGTCTGAAGTGCGGCGAAGCCGCGCTCGTCCCCCAATGACTGTAGGGCGTTGGCAGTCTCACGTTGAACCTTGATGTTAGGTTGTCTTCAGTGTTGCTTTACGTTTGTTTTGGCGACTTTAGTCGCCAAAACAACTGGTTTCTGGACTTTTCAAACACGATCTTAGCCGACAACGACTAACCTACTACTACCGCACTTCCATACCGGGTGAGGTACAGACAAGGGGCTTAAGCCCCTTGTTGACAAGGCTGGACAGTATTTTATTTAGAGAGGGAACGGCTGTAACGTTGTTACTACTAACGTTGTGAAACTTTATGTTGACTGTACTAGACAAGCAGTAGTGCACCCGACATAGCTGTGTATTTTGCCCCCCTTACCGGCAGAGGATGAGTTATGGGAGTTTGCCCCAACCTACACCTTGCCGCTCCAGGGAACCCCTTTCGGCGGCTTAGGAAACCGAAAGGATCGGGAGGGATTCTGAACTATCCGGTGTGTGCCCGATCGCCGTTTGGCTTAAGCCAGGACCAATACCCCGGAAAACTTCCACGCCAGCTTCTTCTAGAACCACGATCGGATCACCCATTTCGCCCGGATCGATCCGCTTAACCCAGAGGCGTCCACCGGCCAGAAATTCCCCCTCGTGTACATAGCGACTGGTACTTTCATTCGGTACTTGGACGATCGCACTCACTCGTCCCGATACCGATACCACACCCAAAATAGCAATTTCATCCGCTAGACGGGCTGGAGGGGCAGGCATCATCCCATCCGGTAAAGCTGCCGTCGTCGTCGGTAAGGTGGGTAAGGCGGGTAAGCCCAATTCCGGGGGACTGAGGGTTGGGGGCGGCAAATTCGGTACCGCCACCGCAGTCGGTTGCTGGGTGGCCACCACGATCGCCTTCGTGGCAACGGGAGCAAAAGGATCTTGGCGACCCACACGTACTTTGGGTAACCGCTCGGTGGCCGTCACGGGCTGGAGCAAGCCAGGGGATTCTGCCTTCGCTTGGCCGGGCTTAGCTGGCGCATGGGTGGCCGGAACGTAGGGTGCACCTGACATTGGAATTTGGGCTACGGCTGGCAAGGCTCCTGCCGCAACGGGTGGGGTTGTGGTTGCGCTGGCGATCGGGGTTGTGTCAGAGGGTTGTTCAACAACATCGGAGGGTGGGGTTCCTCCACAACTCACTAAGAGCAGAGCGGTACTACCACAACTGGCTAGATAGGAAATCCACTTCATAGCATCAACTCGCCTCACATCATCTGTCCAGGATAGTCGGATTTCGCGAAAATGGATGCCCCGTCCCCCAAAAACTTACTAAAAATCTTGATAAAGCCCCTCATCAGCCCCCGTTGGGGAAACCAAGCAGAACCTAGCAGGCCATGACCCGTTGCCAGCCCGGACAACCGGGATATCCCGGCCCCCAATCCTGAGCTAACCCCTTGGGCCAATGGTCTCGTTTGCGATCGTCGAAATTAACGCCTTATCCCTGGGCCTAGCAGAGCGAGACCGTTTGGGCGATCGTCGCAGACAGCGAACCCTGGGCTTGCCGTTTGGCTTGTTGGAGTGACTGTAATTGCTGAAGTAAACAGTCTGCTTCCGCTTGCAAATGCAAAAACTCAGCCCGTACATCCTCGCGGTAGAGTGACTTCATCTTTTCCGGCGAGAAGGCCCCATCGGGTAGGGGGGGGTTGCTCGGATTGGCTTCCAAGCCAGTAGGGGCCTCGGCTGAGGCAGTCGAAAGCACAACAACAGGACTGAACATAGGACCCTTTGGTTACTTATACCTACTCACACCATTGGCTATTGTATGTTGACAAGGGTGGGGCTTACTCGCCGCTGTGGCAGTTTTTCAACTGGCTACCCTCTGGTCAAACCCCGGGCATCCGCCGCCGCCAAGGTAACACCTGTGCCAAGGTAACATTTTCACCGAGCCATCGCCTGTCATTGCTGCAACTAGGTCTGGCCCCCTTGCCGAGCGGTGACAGCAGTAGGCAGTCAATGTGTAGTTTTTATGAAGCCAATACCCACCGATCGCGGCAATATGGGGGGAAGGGATGACCGATTTGTTTCGTTTTCATAAAGTTATGACTATCCCTGGTTTCCTCCCTGGCCACCTGCCATGATGCCATCAATCAGACTAGGGAACAGATCGGCTAGGCCCTAGGGCGTCATCCATCTGGTGCATGTAATCCATTGTATCGCTAGTCACTTTGGAATACTGATTGGGCAGGAGATCACTTATGTTGCTTCAAGACGAGACGACAACCCCCCTTCCCGTAACCTACTTGAACGGTACGCCCCTGCTTCAGTTACCCAGTCGATTAAGTAATTATGAGGTCCCGATCTTCACTCAAGTTTGTCAGCAACTCCTCCAAAAAGGACACTCGTCCAAACAAATTGTAATGGATTGTAGCCAAACCTCCTTTTTAGATCGCCACGGCTTAGCGGCCTTGGTTATGAATATTAATGTTGCGCGGCAGCAAGGCATTTCCCTGACACTTCGCAACGTTCATCCGGCCATGCGCGTCGTTTTATCCATTACTGGACTCGAAGAGGTTTTAGCGATCGAAGCGGTCAGTTAATTGCGCATCTGTTGCTTCATCGCCGCCATTTCATCTTCTAACTCTAAGCGACGGAATTGTTCCTCTAGCGGGTCACTGTGCTTGGCCTGACGCTGAGGGTACGCTTCATTCCACCCCCGTGTTGCCCAATTTACCTCGGTCTGGGCCTTAGCCGCTGCTCTGGCTGTTTCTAGCTCGGCGGCTTTGGCTCTTACTTCTTGGCGGCGCTGTTGAATCTGCTGAAGCAGGGCTTGGGCCTGTTGCTGGCGTTGCTTAGCGCCTTGCATTTGGCCCCAGAGTTGATTGCCGTGACGGAGGAGGGCAGCTTCTCGCTGTTGAGCCGGTTCCACTAGCTCCGGACGGCTCTGTTTTGCCTTCTCAATCCGGATATGCCAGCGTTGGATGTCCTGGGCTGTTTCCAGAATTTGCTCCTGCAAGCGTTGCTCCTGTTGCCGTAGCTCGGTGACGAGCCGCAGGGTATCTTCCTCCTGTTCACGCAGTTGTTCTTCGAGCGCCTGTAGTTCTAACTGGGGATGTGCCCGCAGAAACTCTTCCAGACGGGTTTCGAGGAAGCGACTGAAATCATCTAATAAACCCATTGCCTGCCCTGCCCGCTACAATACCGCCCCATTGGTACGACGACTGCTGAGATCGACAACGGTGGCTCCCCCTGGCCCCTGCTCAGGTTGACCGATGTGGGGAATAATGGCCCATTAGAACGCTTGCCCAACATAAATCGATCGCACCTCACCGTTACGGCGAATAATGGCCTCCTGGTTATTGACTTCCACCAACGACCAGCCACTCGTACCAATGCTCTCTCCCATGTTAATGCGCCGAGCCACCCCATTGGATTCAAAGAGCGCCGTCGAGCGATCGCCCAACTCCAGCACGCCGACCAATGTATATTTAGTGCTACTGGCCACGGGTGCTGATGGGCTAGCCGTTGGGGCTGTTACCGGCGTTGGCAACGCCGTAGGCTGGACTGGCAGAGGAACTGATTGGGGGACGGTGGGGGCAGCAGGAATTTGGGCCGGTAAGGGGACACCCGTCGGGACAGGGGCCGTGGGCAGTTGGGAGGTGGGGTAGATCGGCACATAGCGGCGATCGGGCGCAGGCGGGTTCGCCTCAAGGGTAGACGGGGGGACCAACGGTGGCGTCAGGGAAGGCAGGAGATTGATGCTATTGGGGATGGTCGGCACGGGGGGGGTAGCCATCCCATTCGTGGGCTGCGCCTCAATCATGGCTAAGGCCCGCTGGAGATAGCGGCTAAACTCAGCATCGGGATTGACGATTGGCGTGGGTTCGACAACGGGGGCAGAGACCGGAGAAGACGCAGACGGCAGCCACGATCGCACAAATTGCCAGGTTCCGGGCTGCCAGATTTCGGGTCGGCGGCTGCCAACCACCCCCGCTGTGACCAGCGAGATGACCCCGAACGCCAACAGTAAACGATAGCGCCACCGTCCACGCCGCTGGGGGCGCGGCGGGTTAGCCGACCCAGGGGATCGGGAAGGCTTTACCGGGGACGTGGGCGTCGCCAAGGGCCAGTCCTGGGCTGGGGGAACCACGGGGGGTAGGGAGAGTTCTGCCAGGGAAAGCCGTTTTAGGGAAACAACCTCAGCCTGGGATAGGGGGGTGTTGGGGAGTTGCAGGCTACCGTCTAGGGCGCGTTCCAGATCGCCAAATAAATCGTCCATGAGACGGTTGGCATAGCCATCAACGGTAATCCCTGCCGACGTTGTTGCCCCCGTCGTGACTTCCGCCTCCCCTACTCGCCCATAAGGGTTGGCGGTTGGCATCGGGGGGGTCGGGAAATCGGATGCATTTCGAGGGGTCCTTACGTCTTGAGACATGGCGACTTGCTTCCGGTTCAGTGCAGAGGGGGGCCAGGTGGCTTCTGGAAAAGTTACCCACAGTGTATACAGGGATCAGGAAAAAGTCCCGTAGCTGCCAAAAACTTGATAGTTTATGACATTACTTGCCCAGAATGCGATCGAGAATGGCACTGGTGGAAGTCGGGATTTCAATGCTGATGAGTTCAATCTGTCCCCCGTAGGCTTGCAGCGTTGCCCTTTCTGGCAGCGTTGCCAGGGTATAGTCACCGCCTTTGACATAGATTTCTGGCTGGAGGGCTGTAATGAGTTGGCAAGCCGTAGTTTCCGCGAACAGAACAACCCCATCCACGGGTTTGAGGGCCGCTAGTAGTTCCGCCCGTTGTTGTTCTGGCACGATCGGGCGTGGCGGATAGCCCGGTGCTGCCGGTTTCAGGGCGCGAACCGAGCGATCGCTATTCACCCCCACCACTAACGCTTGCCCCAGACGGCGGGCCGCCTGTAGATAACGAAGATGCCCCACGTGAAGCAGGTCAAAACAGCCATTGGTGAATACCAGGGGTCGCCAGCGGTCAGGTGCAGCCGCGATCGTCGCCTGGAGGGCGGCCAGCGAATAAACAGGAGGGGACATCGGTAATTCAGGAGCGTTAGCAAGCGCCCTCGTACGGTGAACATAAAATTTCAACAAGGGGCTTAAGCCCCTTGTCCTAACCTGAATGGTGATGGCTAGAGTAGTCACCACTGTAGTCGCTGCGGGCACTTAGCCAATACGACCAACGTTGCTGAATGGATTAGGGGCTGAAGGATGGGCTGCCCTAGCTTGCCAGCATTTCTGCTGGCAAGCGCTTGAAGGCAAGGCGCTCATTTTCGACATCGACAAAAATCGTGTCACCATCGCTAAAGTCACCCCGCAGGATACCCTTAGCAATTTGGGTTTCCAATTCGCGCTGGATGGCCCGTTTGAGTGGACGCGCACCGTAGACCGGATCGTAGCCCACTGCCGCCAGGAAATCGAGGGCGGCTTCCGACAAGCGCAAAACCATTTTGCGATCGCTCAGCCGTCGTTCCAGCCCACCCACTTGTAGCTTGACAATATCGCGTAATTGCGACTGTTGCAGGCTGTGGAAGATGATAAATTCATCTATCCGATTGAGGAATTCCGGTCGGAAACTGGACCGCATCGCTTCCATCACCCGCGATCGCATTTCTTCATACCGACGATCATCGCCAGCCACATCGAGAATAAACTGCGAGCCGATGTTACTGGTCATGATAATAATCGTGTTCTTGAAGTCTACGGTCCGCCCTTGGGAATCTGTCACGCGGCCATCGTCAAGGATTTGCAGCATGATATTGAAGACATCCGGGTGGGCCTTTTCGATTTCATCGAACAGGATGACGGCATAGGGACGGCGGCGGATCGCTTCCGTAAGTTGACCGCCTTCGTCATAGCCGATGTAGCCTGGGGGTGCGCCAATCATCCGGGAAACGGCATGTTTTTCCATGTACTCGGACATGTCGATGCGCACTAGGGCTTCTTCGGTGTCAAACAGATAGGCGGCCAAGGCTTTCGCCAATTCCGTCTTACCCACCCCCGTGGGACCGAGGAAGATAAAGCTGGCGATCGGGCGTTTAGGATCGGCTAACCCGGCCCGCGATCGCTGAATGGCATCGGCAACGGCTGTCACTGCCTCATCTTGGCCAACGACCCGTTGATGGAGTTCATCCTCCAAGTGCAGGAGCTTCTGCATTTCCGACTCCACGAGCTTGCTGACGGGAATCCCGGTCCACTTGGAGATAATTTCGGCAATGTCGGCCTCGGTGACTTCTTCGCGTAGGAGGCTTTTACCGCTGGTCTGGGTTTCGCGCAGGCGCTCTTCCGCTGCACTGAGTTGCCGTTGTAAATCCGTGAGCCGACCGTACTTGAGTTCTGCGGCCCGGTTGAGGTCGTAGTCCCGTTCCGCTTGTTGAATCTCGATATTGACCCGATCGATTTCCTCCTTCAGGCTCTGGATATGGGCAATTACCTCTTTTTCTGCCTGCCACTGGGCGCTAAGGGTCCGTTGTTCCTCGCTCAGATCAGCCAGTTCTTTTTCCAGCCGTTCTAAGCGTTCCTTCGAGGCCGGATCACTTTCCTTTTGTAAGGACAGGCGTTCCATTTGCAATTGCAGGATCTTGCGATCGATTTCATCCAATTCTTCCGGCTTGGAAGTAATTTCCATCTTCAGCTTGGCGGCGGCTTCGTCCACCAGGTCGATCGCCTTATCGGGCAAGAAGCGATCGCTGATATAGCGGGTTGAAAGCACGGCGGCGGCAACGAGGGCATTGTCGGCGATCTTCACGCCGTGGTGGACTTCATAGCGTTCCTTCAAGCCGCGCAGGATCGAGATTGTGTCTTCAATGCTGGGCTGATCGACGTAGACCTGTTGGAATCGACGTTCGAGGGCGGCATCTTTTTCAATATATTTGCGGTACTCATCCAGGGTCGTCGCCCCGATACAGCGCAATTCTCCCCGCGCCAGCATCGGTTTGAGCAGGTTCCCGGCATCCATTGCCCCCTGGGTCGCGCCCGCCCCGACCACTGTGTGGATTTCGTCGATAAACAGGATTAACTGGCCCTGGGAGGCGGTGACTTCCTTCAGGACGGCTTTCAGGCGTTCTTCAAATTCACCCCGGTACTTGGCCCCGGCAATCAACGCCCCCATATCTAGGGCAATCAGCTTGCGATCCTGGAGCGATTGCGGCACATCGCCGCTGACGATGCGTTGGGCTAACCCTTCTGCGATCGCCGTTTTCCCCACCCCCGGCTCCCCAATCAGGACTGGGTTATTCTTCGTCCGGCGCGAGAGGATCTGAATCGTGCGGCGGATCTCATCATCCCGGCCAATCACGGGGTCTAGCTTGCCCTGACGGGCTGCTGCGGTGAGATCCCGGCCATATTTTTCCAGGGCTTGATATTTGCCTTCGGGGTTTTGGTCGGTCACGGTTTGGCTGCCTCGTATCTCGGTAATGGTATTTTTTAACTGATTCTCACTCAGGCGAAATTCCTGGAAAAGTTTTTGCCCAAAGCGATCGTCCTTGGCATAGGCCAAAATCAGGTGTTCGATCGAGATGTATTCATCTCCTAGGGATTTGCGCCATTGGTCAGCGCGATCGAGCAGAACATCCAGGGATTGGCCCAGGTAGACGGAGGTACTCGTTCCAGAGACCTTCGGTTGGCTATTAATAAATTGTTCCGTATAGTCCCGAAGACGCTGAACATTGACCTCGGCCTTATTAAAAATACTGGTGGCCAGTCCTTCTTGCTCTAATAGGGCCTTGAATAAATGCTCCGTTTCAATTTTTTGTTGCTGGGTTTGTTTGACAATATCCGGCGTGCGGACAATGGCTTCCCAGGCTTTTTCAGTAAATTGGTTAGGGTTAGTTGGTTGCATAGCTGTGTTACGGATAGATCGTTAGGTAAGGCGAACGGACGCTCCCTCCACGGGGGAGTTGTAACCCTCCTGCCACCAAGAACAACAGGGAACGCGGCTAGAGTTCATTGTCTCAGTAACTAGGGCTACGAGCGTCATGCCCGCCTCTTATTATCCCTAATTTTAGAGAGTAAACCGCGATCACCAGGATCGGTGTTTACACCTTCGGACATCGGTATTGCCGCCCTAGAGCAGGTTTTGCATGCCCAGCGGTCCGGCAGGGGGCTACCGTTGCAGGACGCTAGCGATCGCTTGCCATAATTGCTGCACCTGTTGCCAAACCGTTTGGGGCGTAATCCCAAAGAGGAGTTGTAGCGCCAATACCAATAGGGCGATCGTGATCGCCGTCGTTAAAGTTGTTTTCACAATCTTGAGCAGGGCAGTGAAAACGAGCCAGGAAATTATCAAAGCTACAATTATGACAAGGAAATTCATGCTAACTTCATAGGAATCCTGGGTGTACACAGGGGACTATTGCCAGCCGAGAGGAATACTGGGAATAGACACCCTTCTATCTACCAATGCCATGATGACGTATAGTAGCCCGGTTGCGATCGATGGTGAACTGGCACAACGGTTTCCCCTACGGATTCTGTTGGCTGAGGATGTCATCTTGAATCAAAAGGTCGCCCTGAGAATGCTGGCACGTTTGGGCTACCAAGCAGATGCCGTCCTAGATGGTGAGGAAGCGATCGCCGCCCTGCATCGTAGTGACTATGACTTGGTGTTCCTCGACGTGCAAATGCCACGCCTAGGCGGCATCGAAACCGCCCAACGCATTTGTCAAGAATGGCCGACCCGTCGCCCTTGGGTAGTGGCCATGACGGCCAGTGCCTTGGATGGTGATCGGGATGCCTGTCTGCGGGCAGGAATGGATGACTACGTGAGCAAGCCCATTCGGTTTGAAGATCTGATTGATGTGCTGACGCGCTGTGCCACCCAGAGAAATCTCAATCCATAGCCCTGGTACCCTGCCTGGACTTCCCAAGCCCGATCACTACTGCCCCTGCGCCCGATCGGGGTCCGGGCCGCGATCGGCCAACAAGGTACCGGATGGGTGGGGTTGCCACTGATACTGCTTGAGATTTAGCTTGCCGCTGCCATCAAACCCAATCCCTTCCGCTTCTAGGAGTGCTTGTTGAAGGTAATCCGTCCCCTGGCGCAACGCGGAGTGAGAGACTGTCCCTTTGGCATTAATCACCCGATGCCAGGGAATATCCGACGCTGGCGGCACTCGATAAAGCGCATACCCCACCAAGCGGGCTTGACCCGGCAACTGGGCTAGCGCAGCCACTTGGCCATAGGTAGCCACTTGACCCGGCGGGATCTGGCGTACAACAGCGTAAATCGCCTCATAACTAGACATATCTGAAAAATAGCCAGACCTGACGCGAATCTTGCGCAGACTGAAACCACTGCAATGCGTCTTAAGGGTCTGGCTGTATCGATCCAATTTTATGGAAAGCGCCTACGGGCGATCGCCAGCAGGGCTATTGGTGGATTTGACGCGAGACCCACTTTTCAAAATCAGCCTGGGTTTGCTGAAGCAACGTGGCTCGACTATCGCTAGCCTGGGTTAAGGAAGGGACAAGATTGCGAGCCTGCAACGCCATGTGGAGTTGTAAATGGGCCACATAGTCGCTGAACTCTTCACGCTCTAGGGTTAACGGGGTTCGATCAGCCTGCACCATCAAGGTGTTCTCCTCCTTTGGTTTAAGCGTTCGCAAGGGTCCTAACCACTCAAGCAACGGGGGTATTTTGTAAACCGCGCTTAAGCAAGACGCTACCATACGCGTCAGTCCCCCCGGTTGTTTTGCAACGAAGTTTAACGATTGGTTGAGAATGGTGAGGATGCAAGCCGCGCTCAGGTCCCCCTTGCGGGTGGGGTAGGCAGGATGCCATTGGTGTCAAGTAACGGCATGGCCCACAAAGTCAAGTCGTCCCCTGGACATTTGGCATCCTGCTTTAACTGGCCACGCATGGCATCCTGCCGGCCTTGGAAACCGCCGCGACGGCGATTCCCCATTTAGATTTGTGATCGACTGAGCCTAGGTAACGCTTTGAGGTGTGCTATATGATGTTTTGTGAAGACCTTTGTTCGCCTCCTTGCCAATTTTGACCTTGAGCCATCAACCCTTACCCCCTGGTCGTTTGGGACTACCGATTGTCGGGGAATCCCTTGAATTTTTATTTGATCCCCAGTTTGCCATTAAGCGACAACGCCGCTATGGCTCCATCTTCAAAACTCACATTCTGGGGCGATCAACAGTTGTTCTGATGGGACCTGAGGCTAATGAATTCCTACTGTCAAGCCACATGGATCATTTCTCCTGGCGCGGCGGCTGGCCCAATACCTTTCAGGAACTGTTGGGGGAATCCCTCTTTCTTCAGGAGGGCGAAGAACATCGTCGCAACCGCAAACTCCTTATGCCTGCTTTTCATGGCAAAGCCCTAGAGAGTTACTTCGCCACCATGACGGCTCTCTCCCAACGTTATTTACAAAAATGGGCTGAATTGGGTGAATTTGCCTGGTTCTGGGAAATGAAACAGTTTACCTTTGAAGTCGCCAGTGTCCTGTTAGTTGGGACGCAGCCCGGTGAACAAGTTCAGCAGTTAGCCCAGTGGTTTGCAACCCTTACGAATGGCTTGTTTATGTTCCCCCTGCGTTGGCATTGGACGCCCTATGGTCGTGCCCTCCATGCCCGCGATCGGCTGTTGGCCTACATTGAAACCATGATTGCCGATCACCAAGCGAATCCCCGTCAGGATGTGCTGGGGTTATTGCTGGATACAGAGGATGAAGCTGGCAATCGCCTGAGTTTAGAGGAAATTAAAGTTCAAACGCTGCTCATGTTGTTTGCAGGGCATGAAACGACAACATCAATGTTGACCTCCCTGGTGATGGCCTTGGCACAACACCCTGAGGTACTCGCCCAGGCGCGTCAAGAGCAGCAAGCCCTGGCGGCCCAGGGGGAACTATCAATGGCCCAACTGCGGCAAATGCCCTACCTTGATCAGGTCCTTAAGGAAGTGGAACGCCTCTATCCGCCGGTTGGAGGTGGGTTTCGGCAGGTGGAAAAAGCGTTTACCTTTGCTGGCTACACGGTTCCCAAGGGTTGGATGGCCCTCTATCGCATTGATGCCGCCCACCGGGATGAACGGTGTTATCCCTCACCCCAAGCCTTCGATCCCGATCGCTTCAGTCCTGAGCGGGCAGAGCACAAACGCTATAACTACAGCCTGGTTGGGTTTGGCGGAGGACCGCGTATTTGCCTGGGCATGGCCTTTGCCCAGATGGAGATGAAAATCCTAGCGGCACTCCTACTGCGAGGTTATACCTGGACACTTTTGCCACAGCAAGACCTGACCCTGAGACCCATCCCCACCTTGCACCCGGCGTCTGGCCTTCGGGTTAACTTGCGTCCGGTAGCATAGAGATTAATACAGCCGTTCCCTCGCCAATGAAGTACTGTCAAGCCTTACGCACAAGGGGTTTAAGCCCCTTGCCTGCACCTCACTGAGTATGGAAGTGCTGTAATGCCAATAGCTATATTTTGATCATGTGATTGGGGTGACATAGAATGTGTTCCTGATGACATTTATTGCCATTATTCCCCCATTTCAATTAGGCTTATGTAGGACAACTAAATTTAGTAGCGCAATTTTGGAATGATTCGATTGTAGGTCGTTACTCTGAGGGGATTGTATAGGGAATGCTGGCATTTTATATTTTATTTTATATTTTATAAAGACTGAAATCGTTGCTACGAACTCACTCAAGCAATTTTCTTTATTGAACAAAATGTGGATTTAATGAGTATGCTTTCTAGGGCTTATTAAGGATGGTTTATGCCTAAAATTGAACTAGTTGTATTTGATATGGCTGGTACCACTGTACGCGATGAGGGTGAAGTGAAGCAATGCTTCTTTGCCACAATTCAGAATACGGACCTGAATGTAGACGCGCCCACGATCAACAGTATGATGGGTTGGCCTAAGCGAAAAGTATTTGAGGCCCTATGGCAACAGAAGCTAGGCGCAGATCATCCTGATTATCCAGCAGCAGTCACCACCAGTTATGAAAAATTTAAGCAGATTCTAGAACATCACTATCAAACTCAAGGTGCCCAAGCTACTGAAGGTTGTCTAGCGGTTTTTGAGTGGTTGAAGGCGCGATCGATTAAAATTGCCCTTAATACGGGTTTCTATCGTGAAGTCACGAATATTATTCTCGATCGCTTGGGTTGGCAGCAGGGATTAAACGACCAGTATGTGGGTAGCGATCGCAGCCTGATCCAAGCATCCGTTACCCCCTCGGAAATCTACCAGAACGAAGGTCGGCCTGCTCCCTTCATGATCCAAAAGGCCATGTATCGCCTAGGGATCACTGATCCGCAAACCGTGGTTCACATCGGCGATACCCCAACGGATCTGGCAACGGGCTACAACGCCCATTGCTTGCTCTCGCTCGGGGTCACCAACGGTAGCCATACACGGGCAGAATTAGCGGCCTATCCCAACAGTGGCCTTGTGGATTCCCTGGCCGAATTACCTGCGTTTCTCGCAGCCTATATGGGGTAGCCCTGATCATGCGTCACCAGCGGACAGAAATTGCGATCGTGGGGGCTGGCATTGTCGGGTTAGCCCATGCCCTGGCGGCGGCCCGATCGGGACGGCAAGTGACGGTCTTTGAGCGGCATCCGGCGGCGGTGGGGGCGTCGATTCGCAACTTTGGCATGATCTGGCCGATCGGTCAGCCCTGGGGACCGCTGTACGATCGCGCCCTGCGATCGCGGCAAATTTGGTTAGAGGTGGCCAAGCAGGCTGGATTTTCCCTGGACCAAGCGGGGTCTCTGCACCTGGCGTATCGCCAGGATGAGTTGGCCGTGTTGGAAGAGTTTGCGGCCAGCCGACAGGCTACGGCGCAGCCAGTGCAGTTATTGAATCCAACGGAAACGGCAGCCAAAAGTCCAGCCGCGATAACCGATGGCCTCCTAGCGGCCCTCTGGAGTGCCACAGAAGTGATCGTTGATCCACGAGTAGCGATCGCGCAACTCCCAGCTTTTTTAAGCCATACCTATGGGGTGACCTTTCATTTTGGCCAAGCAGTAACCGCGATGGCCTATCCCCAGTTCACGGTTGGGGCCGATCGCTGGCAGGCAGAGCACATTTTTGTCTGTAATGGGGCAGATTTTGAGATCCTTTATCCCCTTCTCTATGCCCGTAGTGGCCTCACTAAGGTGAAGTTACAGATGATGCGAACCCCGCCGCAACCCCAGCAATGGCGTTTAGGACCAGCCCTGTGCGGTGGCTTAACCCTGACCCACTATGCTGCCTTTGCCCATTGTCGATCGCTCCCGGCTTTGCAGCAACGTATCCAAGCCGAAACCCCCCACTTTCCGCAATGGGGGATTCACGTGATGGTGTCGCAAAATGCCCTGGGCGAATTGATTATTGGTGACTCCCATGAAGCTAGTCTGAACCCTGATCCCTTCGATCGGGAACTGATTAATCGCTATATTCTGGATTACCTCATGGGATTTGCCCGGTTTCCCGATCGGACCATCGCTGAACGGTGGCATGGAATCTATGCTAAGCTGCCCGGTCACACAGAATGGATACATGCGCCTGAACCGGGGGTTACGATCGTCAATGCCCTTAGTGGGGCTGGGATGACCCTAGCTTTTGGTCTAGCGGAGGAGGTCCTGGCCACGGTGTGTTGATCTCAGTTTTTGATCTTTTGATCCCAGTCGATCCCAGTCGATCCCAGTTGTCCCCATTGTTTGCTCCAGTGGGCACCTCGAACACTACCAATCGTACACAACTTTACCCAGGCAATTATAAGGAGTTGAGGCATGTGGTTATGCTGCCTCAATGCAGCGAGATTCCCCTATGTTAAAGGTTTAATTGTCTGATCTTATCGCGGTGATTAACTTGACTTAACCTTACTGGCGTACTGTACGATCTGGCACTTTATCTAACAGTGTTCTGGATCTTTTGTGACCGTCACTGGTGGTGCCGCGATCGCGCTTTTCCAGGAAAACAATGGCCACCAAACAGAAACGCCTAGACTTCTTAAAACACTTCCTGGCAGCATTCTCTCTCACCTTTTTGTTTGCTGCCTGTACTGCCAGTCAACCCCAGGTCAATACCCCGACTTCAGAAGCTTCACCCGTCGCTACAGCCGCAGCGGGAGGTTCCCCAACGGAAATTGTTGTGTATACGGCTTTAGAAGATGATCAATTAGCTGACTATCTACCGCTATTTGAGCGAAAACATCCCGATATTAAAGTTAATATTGTGCGCGATTCGACTGGGATCGTCACCGCCAAGTTGCTTGCCGAGAAGGATAATCCCCAGGCAGATGCCGTATGGGGGTTAGCTGCTTCTAGCCTCTTGCTGGCTGATGAGGCGAATTTGTTGGAACCCTATGCACCAGCGGGCCTCGATCGTGTCCAGCCGAAGTTACGCGACAGTCGTACCCCGCCGCACTGGGTGGGGATTGATGCCTGGATGTCTGCTTTTTGCGTCAACACGGTGGAATCGGAAAAGCAAGGACTCGCAATACCGACATCATGGGCAGATTTAACTAAGCCGGAATACAAGGGGAAGGTTGTGATGCCCAACCCGGCGTCCTCCGGGACAGGCTTCTTGTCCGTCTCTGCAATTTTGCAAATGCAAGGCGAGGAGAAAGGTTGGCAGTACCTAGATGCCCTGCACGAAAATATTGCCCAATACACCCACTCTGGTTCTAAACCTTGCAAAATGGCTGGGGCCGGTGAGTACCCGATCGGGATTTCCTTTGGCTATCGGGCAGTCAAGCAGAAAAATGACGGTGAACCGATCGCGCCCGTCTTTCCCCTAGAAGGTTCTGGCTGGGATATTGAGGCCAATGCCCTGATTAAGAAGCCACAGATGAAGGCGGCGACCAAAACCTTCCTCGATTGGGCTATTTCGGAGGATATCTCTAAGCTGTATGCGAAAAATTTTGCGATCACAGCCGTGAAAACTAACACACCGATACCAGCCGGTTTCCCTGCCGATCCGATAGCCCAATTGGCTCCGAATGATTTCCAATGGGCAGCCCAAAACCGCGATCGTATTTTGGCGGAGTGGACCAGGCGTTACGACTCGAAGTCAGAACCAAAGAGTTAGCATTTCTCCTGGCTCTAGCCGATCGTTTTTAGGGCACCTCGAAAAATACCAATCTGGCGCTCCCCAGCCAGGTTATTCTGCTGGTTGGGGTAGTTGAACTACCCCCATCCCAGGTTAATCGAAGTGCCCTTTATCGGGTTTGATTCAACTTGCGTAACCTTCAAGTGCGTGAACTTAATCTGAACCGATTGCCAAAATAAGCTTTGGGGTAGGCATTCTGCCCGCGCAGGCTAGAAGTCTGCACTCTCATCCTTAAAGAAGGATTTAGGTCTGCGATATAGCTGATTATCCAATGTCCTCAGACAGTTAGCCCTTATTGACTTTATGATTACCGGACTCTAAATCTGTGTATTTATTACTGTTTTAATGAGATTAATGATATGAACAAACCCTATTTAGAGATTGAGAACATTAGTAAGGTTTTTGGCAAATTTGTTGCCCTCTATGACATTTTTTTAGAGGTTTACCCAGGTGAATTTGTGTGTCTGCTGGGGCCAAGCGGCTGTGGCAAAACGACCCTATTGCGCATTATTGCAGGCTTAGAAAAACAAACAACTGGCCGGGTCATTCAGGCAGGGCGGGATGTGTCGCAGTTGCCCCCCTCCAAGCGGGACTTTGGTATTGTCTTCCAGTCCTATGCCCTCTTCCCTAACCTGACGGCTAGTCAAAATATCGCCTATGGGTTGCAAAACACGCGCACGCCCCAGGCGGTGATTAAAACCCGGGTTGAAGAACTCTTGCAGATGGTTGGCCTTACGGGCATGGGGCACAAATATCCGGCCCAACTGTCTGGGGGGCAGCAACAACGGGTGGCCTTGGCACGGGCACTCGCCCTATCCCCTGGTTTGCTTTTGTTGGATGAACCCCTCTCGGCCCTGGATGCCAAGGTGCGGGCCAGCCTGCGTGGGGAAATTACCCAACTGCAAAAGCGTTTGGGCGTCACTACGGTGATGGTCACCCATGATCAGACGGAGGCGTTGGCAATGGCCGATCGCATCGTGGTGATGGATCAGGGCCATATTGTGCAAGTCGGGTCACCCCGTGAAATCTATCAACAGCCCCTCACCCCCTTTGTGGCCGACTTCATTGGGGTGATGAATACGCTACCGGGCGTGGTGGTGGCGGAGTCGGGGGGCGGGACCGATCGCAGCTTGGGGCTGATTAAGTGTGGTCTCCAAACGATTGCTGCCGATCTGGATGGTCTCCCGGCCAACAGCTTTGTTTCCGTGGCTATTCGGCCTGAAGATATCCAGGTATGGGGCCTAGGCACCCAGCCAGAAACCGCGTTGAACAATTTGCTGGCAACAACGGTATACGGGGTTGAATTCCTCGGCACTGGCTATCGCCTATCGCTACAATTGCAAGCCCATCCTGAACAGATGCTCATTGCCGATCTGTCTGCTAATGATGCCCGTCAGTGGGAGATTGGGCTTGGGCGATCGCTGACGATCCAACTGCCTCCCCATTTATTGCGAATCTTCCCCGCCCAACTAGCTGGCGTGGGCAGCCGACCCACTCCCTCGCGGCCAGCACCCCCCAAAGTCATTGACCCCTCGTAACCAGACACATGATCCCGCCCACAACCCAGCCACGCTGGCTTACCCCACGATTAGCGACTAACCCACGCCCAATCCGTCAAAGTCTCACGGCGGAAGACTGGATCATGCGTAGCTTACTGATTCTGGGTGTGCTATGGCTGCTGGTCGGGGTTGTTTTTCCCCTCTGGCCTATGATTGTCCGTAGCCTTCAGGACTCCCAGGGCCATTGGGTTGGATTAGCCAACTATCGCACCTACCTGAGCAACGCGGCCCTCACTACCTCCCTGGGTAATAGTTTTTATGTCGCGATCGGGACCACCCTGATTTCGGTCCTGCTAGCCTTTATTTACGCCTATGGGTTAACGCGAACGGCGATGCGGGGAAAGCCCGTGTTCCAAATTCTAGCTATGCTGCCGTTATATATTCCTCCCTTGGCCCATGCGATCGGGCTGATTTATCTCTTTGGCAACCAGGGGATTGTCACCACGGGTTTTTTTGGGCAGTTACCGGGATGGGATATTAACCTATACGGGGCCAATGGCATCATCTTGGGCGAAACCCTCTACTGCTTTCCCCAAGCATTGGTGATTCTGACCACAGCCCTGAGTCTCACGGATGCCCGGTTATATGAAGCAGCCCAAGCCCTGCGCACATCGCCAGTTCGGACCTTTTTTACCGTTACCCTCCCCAGTATTAAATATGGGATCTTAAGCGCTATTTTTGTGTGCTTTACCCTTGCCTTTACCGACTTCGGAGTGCCCAAGGTAGTCGGGGGTAATTTTAATGTCCTGGCCACGGATATTTATAAACAGGTCATCGGCCAACAGAATTTCGCGATGGGAGCAACGGTCAGTGTCTTTCTGCTCATCCCAACGGTCATTGCTTTTATCTGCGATCGCATAGTGCAGCGGCGACAAAGTGCCCTGGTCAGCGCCCGCTCGGTTCCCCTACAACCCACTGCCAAACCCTGGCTAGATAGCTTACTGTTTAGCTTTTGCACAATTATTTCCCTCTCGTTTATGATCATTTTCCTGACGATCATTGCGGCTTCGTTAATTAAGGTCTGGCCCTACAACTTTACGCCAAGTCTACGCCACTTCAATTTCAAAACTACAGGGGGTGGTGGCTACGGGGCCTACTGGAATAGTGTGCGTCTGTCGCTATATACGGCCATATTTGGCACGATTTTAGTCTTCATCAGCGCCTATTTGGTGGAAAAAGGTAAAGGACTGAAATGGCTGCGATCGCTCAGCTATTTTCTGTCAACCCTGCCCCTAGCCCTACCAGGACTGGTCTTAGGTCTCGCCTACGTCTTCTTCTTTAATAAGCCCACCTGGAACTTTCTATTACTCACGGTGCCGAATCCCTTTAATTTTCTCTATGGCACCATGACGCTTCTCGTCATTTGCAATATCATCCACTTTTACACAGTGTGCTTCCTCACGGCCAATACAGCCTTAAAACAACTCGATCAGGAATTTGAAGCCGTATCCGCATCCATGTCAGTTCCCTTTTATAAAACCTTTTGGCGCGTGACAGTGCCCCTCTGTTTACCAACTATTCTGGGGATTGGGATGTACTACTTTGTTAATGCGATGGTCACGGTCTCAGCGATTATTTTCCTATATCCAGCTAATTTACCCCTGGCTGCCGTCGCGATCGTTAACATGGATGATGCCGGGGATATTGCCGCAGCAGCGGCCATGTCTACCCTAGTCGTGGTCACCAGTCTGGCCGTGCGGGTGTTGTATTGGTGCGTGACTCGCCCCCTGGAAAAGCGCACCCAAGCCTGGCTGAAACGGGCGTAATCAGTGGGGCGTAATATGCGAGACTCTCAAGCATTGCACGCGATCGTCGATTTACTCCGTCACGAGGGCCATGCCCAATACGGTGGTGAAGCCGTTACCCAGTTGGAGCACGCCTGCCAATGTGCTGACCTCGCCCAAAAACAGGGAGCCAGCCCCAGCCTGATCACCGCCTGCCTGCTCCACGATATCGGTCACCTCGTTCATGATCTGGGGGAGACCGCTGCCGTCGCAGGGATTGACGATCGCCACGAATGCCTTGCCGATCACTACCTCCGTCCCTATTTTCCTGCCGCCGTGACGGAACCTATCCGGTTGCATGTGGCTGCTAAACGCTACCTCTGCGCCACGGATGGCACCTACTGGCACCAGTTATCTGCCAATTCCCAGCACAGCTTGCAATTGCAAGGGGGAGCCTTTTCTCCCCAGGCCGCAGCAACCTTTAGCGCCCAACCCTATGCCTGGGAGGCCCTGCAACTACGACGCTGGGATGATCAGGCCAAAGTGCCCAACTTAGTCACCCCACCCTTAGCAACTTTCTGGCAGATCGCCTTAACCGTGTTAGGTGACGGGGGGGCTTGAAGGGGGGCAGTCATGGGAATTTTGAGGTTGTCCCCCCAACCATTGCGTGGGGCTGATTGCTGCGCGTTTCGGAAAGGAACAGAGTACAATTACCAGCAACGGACACCTGTCCGCTTGTTGTTTTGTGAGTGAATAGTACGATCGCCGATGGATACCCAAACCGTTCGTGAGTGGATTAGCCTGATTCAGGGCAAACGGGAAGCCCTCGTCCGCCTGCTGGACTACCCCAACTTGGGAACCCTACGGGTGGATATCAACCAAGCCCTCGAAGAAGTTGATGATCTGCTCGACGACTTTCAACGGACCTTTCCGGAGGCCAAAAGTTAACGCTGCCCTGGCATTCAAAATTCTGAACTAGGTACTCTGTCTGGGGGGGCACCTGACCTGCCAGATAGGATTTTAGATTTTGGGATTTTAGATTTTAGATTGCGGGGTGTTGTGGGGTAGGCATCCTGCCTGCCCGCTGTGGGGGCATCCTGCCTGCCCCTATGTTGCCACTACATTGACCCTATCTATGGCCCGCTTCCTCCACCTTGCTGATGTTCACTTGGGCTACGATCGCTACGACAATCCCCGGCGCAGCCAGGATTTTTATTGGGCTTTGCAAGATGTGCTCCAACGTTATGCCATTGATGCCGCTGTGGATTTTGTGCTGATTGCAGGGGATTTATTTGAACATCGCCACATTCATCCCGCCACCCTGAACCAGGCCCAGCTTTGTTTAGACCTATTGCGGGAAGCCCATATTCCGGTGCTGGCGATCGAGGGGAATCATGACCATTGCCCCTATGGCACTAAGACCAGTTGGCTGCGGTATCTCTCGGAGTGGGGCTACTTGATCCTGCTGGAACCGGACGAAGACGCCACGGGTGATGGCGGTATGCTCAGGCATTGGGACCCGGCAGCGCACCGGGGGGGGTATATTGACCTACCCTGTGGGGTGCGGGTAGTGGGGTCCCGCTGGTATGGCGCAGCCGCCCCGCAGATGATTCGGAAACTGGCAGCGGCCCTGACAACCTTGCCCGCTGGTCCTACCCATACGGTGATGATGTTCCATCATGGTTTGGAGGGGCAAATCAGCCGCTATACGGGTGCCCTGCGCTATGAGGAGCTGCTGCCCCTGCGGGAAGCTGGTGTGGATTATTTAGCTCTAGGGCATATCCATAAGAACTATACAGAAGCCGGGTGGATTTTTAACCCTGGTGCCCTTGAGGCTAATAGTGTAGCGGAAGGTCGCGATCAGATTAACCGAGGGGTTTACTGGGTGGAACTGGATGGAGCAGGGATTCACGCCACGTTGCAGCAGGATTATCAGCAACGTCCGATCGTCCGTCTGACGCACAAGGCCGATAAACGCCAATCCCAGGCCGAACTGGAACAGGCGATCGTGGCGCAACTGACCCCGCTGGCCCAGGCGGGTAAGACCGAGGCGGCGATCGTCGAGTTGCGCATTGAGGGGCAAATTGGGTTTAGTCGTTTAGATTGGGATTTGCGTAGCCTGCGCGATCGCCTCCTGGAACTCAGTCAAGCCCTGATCTTTTTGCTAAAACCTGACATGATGGATACCGCCTACGCCACCTACCTGGCGGAAACTGGCACAGGTCCCCCTCCCCGGCCTGTGATCGAGCGCCAAGTCTTCCAAGATTTGCTGCTGGCTAACACCCAGTACGAAGCCCAGGCCGATGCCCTGACCCAGTGCTTAATTGATCTGAAGGAACACCTCCTGACGGAGGAGTCCACGGCCATCCCAGAGTCAGACCTTTTTCACTTTCTGCGGCAATCACTCATTTGCAATCCCGAAGAGGTTGAATCCCGTTGAACCCGACTCTACCAAACGCTAATCTGACCACGATCGTCCAAGCCGCGCTCGCCTTTCTCACCAGCGACACCGTTGCCTATATTGGCAAACGCTTCTTCCAGGCTCTCTTGACGCTGCTGCTGGCTTCGGCCCTGAGTTTTTTCATCATCCAACTGGCGCCGGGCGATTATGTCGATACCCTGCGCCAAAACCCCCAGATTTCCCAAGATCAGCTAGAGGAATTGCAACGACAATTTGGCCTCGATCGCCCCTGGCCGGAACAGTATGGCCGCTGGCTCTGGCAGATTGTGCGCTATGGCAACTTTGGGGAAAGCTTTGTCTACCAGCGATCGGTGGCCTCGTTACTTTGGGAACGGATGGGGGCGACGCTACTGCTGGCGCTGTCTTCCCTAGTGGTGACTTGGGCAATCGCAATTCCCCTGGGAATTATCGGGGCGGTGAAGCAGGATCAGATGCTCGATCGCGGCCTCCGCGTGCTGAGTTACCTGGGGCAAGGTTTGCCTAGCTTTGTGACCGCCCTGTTGTTGCTCATCCTGGCCCAAAATACCTCCCCTCTCTTTCCGGTTGGGGATATGACCAGTACATTTCATGACGATCTGTCGCCCCTTGGCAAAGTCTTGGATATTGGCTGGCACCTGATTCTGCCCACGATCGCCTTAAGTATCACAAGCTTTGCCGGTCTTCAGCGGATTACCCGTGGCGAACTCCTGGATGTCCTGCGCCAGGACTATATTCAAACCGCACGGGCTAAAGGGTTACCGGAACACCGCGTCATCTACGGCCATGCCCTGCGCAATGCGATCAACCCCCTGATTACCCTCCTGGGCTTTGAGTTTGCCAGCCTCCTCAGTGGCGCATTTATTACGGAATACTTCTTCAACTGGCCCGGTCTCGGTCGCCTGATTTTGCAAGCCGTCTTTAATCAGGATGTTTACCTGGTCATGGCCAGTTTGATGATGGGGGCAGTGATGCTGATTGTGGGCAATCTGTTGGCCGATCTCCTCCTCCGCGCCGTCGATCCCCGCATCCAACTGACGAATATTAATTGATGAAATCTGCCACAGTGTTGATTACCAGATGAATCCTGTGACAGATTCTCGCACCCAAGTTATTCTGGCTCTCATCGGGCTATTTGGCACAGTCGGTAAGGCAATACGGTTGAGGAAGCCAGAAATAATCTGGTTGAAGCACTAGAGCTATTCTTTGAAGTTGCTGATCCGTCTGAAGTTAGGAGTCGATTGCACAGTGAAGTATTTGTGACAAGTTTGGAGGTCAATTATTCGGCAATCAGGACTACCTCGATCTTTGTTTGAAATCCCTTAG
This sequence comes from Trichothermofontia sp., assembly GCF_053493415.1. Taxonomy (NCBI): domain Bacteria; kingdom Bacillati; phylum Cyanobacteriota; class Cyanophyceae; order Leptolyngbyales; family Trichocoleusaceae; genus Trichothermofontia; species Trichothermofontia sp. The sequence goes on from NZ_JBRCAD010000085.1 coordinate 30,470, forward strand.
CAGCGCGAGGTCTAACAACCGTGTTGCAGCGGACGTTATCAAGCTCTTGGTTAGGATACAAAGGTGATCTGTTGTCGCTGAACAGCACCGTTAGACGCCCTTTAGCGGCGGAGTTGTTTAAGAACCTCAAATCCAGAGATAATATCGAGTAGTTCCCCTGTAATTGAATTTTGGCGCTGCTGACGATAATCAGCGTTCAGATCTGCCAAGCGTTCTTCGATGTTTTTCTCAGCCGCCTGCATCGATAACAGCCGACCCGCGTTTTCACTGGCCAGAGATTCAACCGTAGCCCGATACAGTGAAACAAAGAGGTACTGACGAGTCAAGGCGGAGAATAAGGCATCCCAGTTCAGGCTGAACATTGGCGTGGCCGAGGAATGCCAGGGGCGCTGTTCGAGTTGCTGGAGCCACGTGCGATCGAGGGGGAGAAGTTGTAGTGTTGAGGGTTGATAGGACGTGGTTGACACAGATCTGTTGTAGAACAGGAGAATTTGTTCCACTTGAGACATCGGTACTTCTGGCATCTCACCTAGCATTGCAGCCCTTTGGTCACGATTTTGGCGAAACCGCCACTGCTCGATCGCCGACACGAGATCTTGAATGAGCCGAGTGGTGCCAGCCAGGGAACTGGGTAGAGAAAACGGCATCTGAATCGGCTGTTTTGCCTTTTCTAGATAGGGAACCAGACGGGCTCCAACGGCTGCAACGAGGCGCTGATGCGGTTGAATTTTGCGCTGGTCTAACTCTTCTAGGGCATAGGTCACAATTTGCTCATTAAACTGCCCACATAAACCCCGATCGGAACCAAATAGAATTACCCCAACCCATCCATGATTTGGGGGATGTGAGGTGAGCGGCAGCCGCCTCATCGAGGTTTCAGAAAAACGGCGGTGATGCAGCAACGCCTGAAGTCCGAGTTCGACCGTGTGATTGTAATCCGATAGGGATGTTCTCGCTTTTTCGTACTGGCGGATGTTGACCATTGCCAGCGCTTTCATCGTTCTGACCACAGCGCGTAAATCTTCGATGCTATTGATGGTGGCGCGGAGAGATTCCAGGGTTTGCATGGCAATCGTTGGGGCGTTAGAGAGCGTCGATCGCTGTTTGGAGGGTGCGCAGTAGCACCGTTCGATCGCTTTCGGTCAATGGTTTACCCCGATGGATGCGATCGCACAAATCGGGCAATTGGTGGGTGATGGACTGGCTGAGGTGATGTTCTACAGCCATGATCCGATCGAGGGGGACAGCATCGAGTAGCCCATCGGTGACGGCAAGGAGGATCGCGATCTGCTCGGCAACGGAGAGGGGAGAGGACTGGGGCTGTTTTAGCACTTCCCGAATCCGCCGCCCCCGATCTAGCGTCCGTTGGGTGGGTTCATCGAGTTGGGTACCAAAGCGGGCAAAGACTTCCACTTCTTGGAATTGGGCATAGGAGAGGCGTAATTCTCCAGCAAGGGACTGGTAGGCGGGAAGTTGGGTTTTGCCCCCAACCCGTGACACGGATTTGCCCACATCCACCGCTGGGAAAATGCCTTTTTGAAAGAGGTTGGGAGAGAGATAGATTTGCCCATCGGTGATGGAGATCAAGTTCGTTGGGATGTAGGCGGAAATATTCTGCGCCTGGGTTTCGATAATGGGCAGCGCCGTCAGGGAACCGCCCCCCAGTTCGGGACTGAGATGGGTGGCGCGTTCTAATAACCGCGAATGGAGATAGAAAATATCACCGGGATAGGCTTCTCGACCAGGGGGGCGGCGCAGCAGCAGGGAGAGTTCGCGGTAGGTGCGGGCATGGTGGGTCAGGTCGTCGTAAACAATGAGTACATCCTGCCCCTGCTCCATGAAGTACTCGGCCATCGTGGTGGCACCGTAGGGGGTAATGTACTGCAAGCCCAAGGGGTCTTGTCCGGCGGCAACCACCACAACGGTGTAATCCATTGCACCTTGTTCTCGCAGGGTGGCAATCACTTTAGCGATCGCCGCCGATCGTTGCCCGATCGCACAATAAATGCAAATGACATCCTGGTCTTTCTGGTTGAGGATGGTATCAATGGCGATCGCGGTTTTCCCCGTTTGGCGATCGCCAATTATCAATTCCCGCTGCCCCCGCCCAATGGGAATCAGCGCATCGACAACTTTTAGCCCCGTTTGGAGGGGTACCGTGACGGGAGCGCGATCGAGAATGGCGGGGGCTTCCCGCTCCACCGGACGGCGTTCAGCGATATCTAGGGCACCGCGACCATCCAGGGGTTGTCCCATCACGGTGACGACGCGCCCCAGTAGGGCTTCCCCCACGGGGACATCCATGATGCGCCCGGTTCGATAAACTTCATCCCCAGCTTGCAGGTATTGGCTCTCTCCCAGCAAAATTACCCCGACTTCTTCTGGATCGAGGTTAAAGGCAATGCCCAGCAGCGGCTCCCCCCCCGACCCAACTCCCGCTCTGGCGAAGCAAACCAGTTCATCGGCTCGGACTCCGGGTAAACCCGTTATGCGGGCAATCCCCGGTCTGACGGACTGAACGATTCCTGTCTCGCGGATCGTGAGCGTGGCCTGATAGTTGGTTAGCACTTGGGCAATGGTGGCACAGGCATCAGAACAGGCAGCCTGCACCTGCTGAGATATGGGGTTCATGGTGGGAGGCTCCCTCCTGGGTTAGGGCGGCGGATAATCGTTGTTCTAGCGTTTGCAGGTAGGTGTCTAAACTCCAAACGATTTCCTGTCCGGCGAGTTTGATTTCAATGCCACAGAGCAAGTTGGAAGCAGTGACAAACTCAACGGGATGAGATACCGAGAACTGGGAACGTAATTCATCGATGACCCTTGGGCGCAGGTCGGATGGGATCTCAAAACTGCTCCGGACCCGGATGGGTTGATGAGTTTGAGCGAGGGCTTGGGCGATCGCCTGTCGTTGCCGCTCATCTAAATGGCGCAGGCGATCGCAGAACCCCCGAATCATCTGTCCCTCTAGATCGGCATTGGCTAAATCCCGTAAGGCTTGGCGGGCGATCGCAGCAGTTTGGTGGATCACTTGTTGGCGCAGGGTGCGTAGAAACGCCTCCTGTTCTTGCTGCAAATCTGCTTGCCAAGCGGCCCTCTGATCGGTTATCTCTTGTCGAACCTGAGTCAGCAGGTGTTGCCGTTCTTGTTCGGCGATCGCTTGCGCTTCTGCCAACACAGTGGCTTGCCGCTGTTGGAGTTCCTGTTGCTGTTGTTGATAGGTTGCGAGAGCCTGTTGCGCCTCCATTTGTAAACGTTCTGCCTCTTGCCATTGCTCCTCAAGTAGAGTCTGACGTTTGTGCATCACCTCGAGAATGGGTTTATAGAGCACCCACCGCAGCAATGCCACCAGAATGAGAAAGTTCAACATCTGGGCAAAGACGGTAAACCAGTTAATCAGCACCTTAGCCCCCCTTGAAGTGATTCCAGAAGGGATTAACAAATAACAGAATCATCGACACCACCAAACAGTAAATGGCCGTCGATTCCACCATTGCCAATCCAACAAATAGGGTGCGGGTAATCACATTGGCTTTATCCGGTTGTTGGGCGATCGCCCCCAACGCCCGTGCCACCGCCCACCCTTCCCCCAAAGCGGGTCCAATCGACCCAATGGCCATCGTTAGCCCTGCCATAATCATGGCAACCATTCCCATAACGGCTAAATCACTCATCAGTCTTCTCCTGGTTAGAAACGGGATGATTGTGCTGCTGCGCACTGGTTGCTGAAGCAATATACACCAGCGCCAACACCGAAAAAACGTAGGCTTGAATCACACCAAAGACCAGCCCCAGCACATGCATAGCGATCGGCACAAACAACGGCACCAGCGAGAGCAAAATGGCCCCTAATAAATTGCCGCTCATAATATTGCCAAACAGCCGTACAGCTAAAGCCAAGGTGCGAGACACTTCACCAATAATCTGAAAAGGCAGCATGATGGGGGTCGGTTCGAGATAACTTTTCAAGTAGTACCCCAGCCCTTGTTGCCGAATGCCAAAAATCGGCACTGCAAAAAATACACAGAGTGCCAAGGCAGCCGTCGTAGAAAGAGAACCCGTTGGTGCATGATAGCCTGGAACGACGGTGAGCAAATTGGAAGTAACAATAAATAGAAACAGCGTTCCCACAAACGACAGATACGGTTCTGGGTCTTGTTGAGTAATCTCTCGAATTTGGTTGTAAATACCGTCTACTACCATTTCCAAAAAGTTTTGCCAAGGTGGCAGTTGTGGGCGCACCGACAACCGTCGTGTTATCCACCAAGCCCCTCCGACCAATAGCCCCATCGTGAGCCAGGTAAAGAATAAGGTGGCATTGATCACGATAGATTCTTGGGCATAAATCACGATGTTGTCAGGGCTAATTTCCATCTCACTCCTCCAACATTAGATTTGTCAGGGAGGCTTGGGGTCGCCAGCGGGCAATCAGCAGGGTTCGTGCGAGTAAAAAACCGACTAGGGCAATGAGTAACCGTTCCCAATGCCCCCCAATCATGAAATAAAATCCCAGAATTGCCACACTCAGCCGTATCACGCCACTGCTAACCATGAGCAACACAGGATGTTGGCTACGAGTCAAGTTTTGTACGGTGAGCCATAAACAACTGAAATAAAAGATCCCCAAGACAAAGCCAAGTGGGAGAATCATTAAATCGGGTAATAGGGTATGGATAAAAAGGTTCATCATGGTGCTCCATAAAGAGGAAAATGGGATTTAGATCATGGTTTTCAATCGATTCAAGATCTGTAAAACATCATAAAGTTCATTGCGTCGTCGGTTTAAAGAAAAATCTTCAGAGAAACCATATTGTTGATGGTGCAGTTTCATAAACATAGAATATGCACCATTGCTCACCAGCCCAAACGTTGGCAGTTCTGGCCTGGGATTAGCGGACATATATGCTAGGGCTTGGGGCAGAGCTACATCAATGCTAAAAGATGTTCGTTTTGCTTCTACCAGAACGATCCAAAGGTGTTCTTGCACAATCAAACTATCAATTCGCCCTTGATAGATTTTGTCCTCGTCGTCGGCAATTTCAACTTTGACTGAGGCTTCTGAGCGTAAGCGAAAGGGGGGATCATAAAAGCCTGCCAGTTCCAGCAGGGGAGCAATCACGATAAAATTCACAGCGCCTTCGAGTAAATGCCCTAACTGTCGAGGGTAGAGATAGTGTTGTTTAATCAAATCGAGGCGTTGCTGTTCTGCGGTCGTCAGGGGAGGTAACTCCGATGCCCATTCCACGAAGAAATCTGGGTCTGGACGGAAAGACAATCCGAACCGAGCTTCTACTTCTGCAAGGCTATCAATATAATCGGCGATCGCCAGAGATTGCGTCATCTTATTTCACCCGACTAGCGCTGCCTCATTCCAAGGGGCATCATCGTTTTTGCTCTTTCTGAATCCAATACCAGGCATTCCAGCAGCCCAGAACAATGCCGACAAACAGCAACATTAGCGTCCAAGAGTAGGGACTGGGAAAGCGTTGGTCGATCCAAATGCCCAGAGCGATCCCTAGCAACGTCGGCACCATCACCGACCAGCCCACCATACCAAATAAGCCCAAGCCTACCCAAATACTGCGATCGCCCTCCTGGCGTGCCTCCACTTTACGCCTGGATTTCTCTGTAACTTGCTGCTCAAAGGTGAGCCGATCGGGGTCAGGATTTTCTGATTTTGACGGGTTAGAGGGCTTCATGCGATCCTCCCAATTCCATAAACTCACGGACAAAACTGGTTTCCAGTCGCGCCAACATACTGCGTGCGCGTTGTTCCCGTTCATCCAGATCCCGAAACTGTTGTTGCACCGCTTCTTGCAAGGTTTCAAGACGGTTTCCCCGCAAGGCATTTCTGACTGAAATCCACACCACTGCCCCCTGTTTCACCAAAATGCCTGCATCGATCGCTAAAAATACCTCCTCCCCAGTCTCTGACTCAAAGGAGAGGATGCCAGGAACCAAAGCCGCGATCCAATCCACATGCTGAGGTAACAGACAAAAGGAGCCATTTTCGCCTTCCGCAGTGACTTTGGTAACACGCTGATTGACCAGGACTTCCGTTGGCTGCATCACTTTTAGGTGCATCATGGTTTTGCCTCCTTGATGTCGCCAATCATGTACAGAGCGCTTTCGGGATAGTCTGCAAACTCATCGTTGAGGATGCGATCGCACCCTTCTAATGCGTCCTCTAGTCGTACCAATCGTCCTGGTTTGCTGGTAAATTGCTCGGTGGAAAAGAACGGTTGGGTGAGGAATCGCTCCAAGCGACGGGCGCGGTAGACAATCTGGCGATCGCTGGCTGAAAGTTCTGCCATCCCTAGCATCGCAATCATGTCCTTTAACTCCTCGTAGGTGGCCAGGGTTTGTCGAACCGCCAGGGCAATTTCATAATGGCGCGTTCCGGCGATCGCGGGCATTAACATTTTTGAACTCGATCGCAGGGGATCGACGGCGGGATAAAAGCCTTCGCTAGCCCGTTTGCGGGAGAGGACGATCGAGGCAGACAGATGCCCAAAGGTATGCACTGCGGCTGGATCGGTAAAGTCATCCGCCGGGACATACACCGCTTGCACTGAGGTAATCGCCCCAGTGGTGGTGCTGGTAATGCGTTCTTGCAAGGCTGCCAATTCCGTTGCCAAGGTCGGCTGATACCCCACCCGTGACGGTAATTCCCCCATCAAACCTGACACTTCCTGTCCCGCTTGGATAAACCGAAAAATATTGTCAATCAGCAGCAAGACATCCTGCTGCGCATCGTCTCGAAAATATTCCGCCATTGTTAATGCCGCATGACCAACCCGAAACCGAGCACCGGGCGGTTCATTCATCTGTCCAAACACCATAATCGTTTGGTCTAACACACCCGCCATCTGCATCTCGCGGTAGAGTTCTTCCGCTTCCCGATTGCGTTCACCAATACCGCAAAACAAGCTGATGCCCTGGTGCTGACTGACCATGTTGTGGATCATTTCCGTAATCAGCACCGTTTTACCGACACCAGCCCCCCCAAACAGTCCGGCTTTGCCCCCCCGATCGATCGGTGCTAAGACATCAATGACTTTGATCCCAGTTTCCAGAATTTCCGATTGGGTAGACTGCTGCATCAATGGAATGGCAGGTTGATGAATCGATCGCCACCTCACATCTGTTAAAGGTTCTCGTTTATCGATGGGGGTGCCAAATACATTAAACATGCGCCCCAGCAGCGATCGCCCTACTGGGACTTGCAGCGGCTGTCCCAGATCAACCACAGGGACTCCCCGCGCTAAACCTGATGTCGGGGTCAGGGCAATGCCGCGAATGACTTCCGCATTTAGATGGGCAACGACTTCCACAATAACGTTGCCATCTTCACCTGCATTCAGTCGATTAAGGTAAGCAGGTAAGCGTTGTGAAAACTGGGCATCCACCACACTGCCCCGCACGGACAACACTGTCCCCGTATTACTCGCGGGCAATGCAGTGGTGCGCGATTGAGTGATTGGATTCTGCATTCAGGTGAGCCTGCTGCGAATCATACTTGCCTCAAGATGAATGGGTTAATCGCTTCCAGGCTGAATCGATCGCTTGTTTCATCCGTTGTCCAGTATGGCTGAGGCTATGTTGGAAGTCTTCCCACTTATCTTGCAAAAATTCACTGGCTTCTTCTAAGGCATTTTTGTCATGTTGTCCGGATTGGCCGAGTTCATCCCGTATTTCTTTGATTTTGACACGAACAACGTCGGGTTTATCCTGGGGTGACAGGAGTTTTGCCAAGCGATCGCCCATGCGCTTCACGAGATTCTTCACCTGTTGCGATTTTTCACTCAGGAACCCCTGTAGCCCCTCGGATTCACTCTTGAGCCGATCTTTAGCATCCCCCTTGATAATGACAACCTCGGCGTCGATCGCTTCCACATCTTCAGGAAATAAAACGGCCCGACCCCCAAAGGGGGCTGCGATCTCACCGCCCAAAATGTAAGCCGCAATATCGCCCGTTTCCCAATCAAAGAGAAAATCTTCTACCCAACCCAGGGGAGTACTCAACGAGGGCGTGCGAACCGCCATCTGATGGAGACGGCGCAGAGATGGCGGTGGTGTCAGTGCTAATTCTGAGTAAGTCAGTAAGGCATCAGGGCCGATTATGGACACTTGCTCTAAGGGCGTATAACCGGCATCGCTAGCAAAGTAGACAACTCGACCGCTATCATCGATCCAAACTTCTTCGACACTGCCATAGCGGGTAGCTGTGCTACTATCCATTGCCATTAAACCAACAATTTGACTCCGACGAATAACGTTAAACATCTTTCATGCCTCCTTAAAATCCATGATTAGGTTAATGATTAGGCTAATGATTAGGTTAACAATAGGGCAAATAATCCGCACAGGGCAATGCCATCAAATACTCCAGCACCACCAATACTCAGCACCCCCGGCGTCATACGTTCGATTTCCCGGAGATGGAGGAGATCGGCGCCAATTAAAGTGCCTAGGACCCCTCCAGCAAAGGCGATCGGGGCTGCACCATAGCCACCCGTTAGCAATAGGGATGCCATCGCTGCGGTAAGGGGAGCAACCAGTGCGTTCATCTGAATCCCAATACCAGGGACAACTTGAGCTGAGTAGTAGCTCACAAAGGTGACGATCGCAGTTACGCTTAGAAGTATTAAAGGATTGGAACGAGTAAATTCGTAAAGGGCCAGTAAAGTCGGAATGAGTCCCCCGCCAACGTTGAGGGCAACGATTGTTTTTTGTTCCATTTTCCGCAAGGGAATCCCCCAAAACCGCGCGATCCAAAGCTCTGTAAAATCTGGCACGATTGAGACCTGAGAGACACGCTCGTAGAGAGGAATATTGATGGTACTGCCCAAAATCACGGCAGCAAATAAAAGTAGGGCAAAACCAGGAGAAAAGCCCAGCTTGGCAACAGCGACTTCAACGACATCGATGGCGATCGCTAGCCAAATGAAGGGGAAAATAAGTAAGAAAAGTAAAAACAGTAACAGGGTAACGGGAAGGTAAATCATTGCAGTTGGGTTCACTAAAAGGGATATTGCTCGATGGAGGCTGGACGGCGGCGCAATCGAAAATGCTGATTGTCTGATAGATCTTGAGGATTGACTTGCGAGAGAAATTCATTTCTTGTATTTGAAATTGCCTCAAATTGCTGAAATATCCAGACTCGTAAATACAATAGTCCACCTAAAACGACTAAAAAAGCGCAAACTCCCAATAGACGATCGATGGGAATATCTACGACTCCTTGTAAAATCACTTCCCGCAATGCCGATACTAGAGAAACTTCTACGGCTGCCCCAATCGAAATCTGCTGCTCTTGGAGGTAGATAATTAACAAGCGAAAGATTTCTACCAGGATGAGAACAAACAAAATATCAGACGTAATGGCTTGAAAGTTGATCGGTTTCAACAAGGATAAAAACATTTCACCTAACCGAATCAACATAACGCAAAACAAACCAATACAGAGAGATATCACAATAAAATTCTGGAAAAACTCCAGATGCTGCACGATAGTGTCTCTTTCAAACCATAATTTCCAGCGTTGATTTGGCGAGGATAGATACTTCATAGTCATGGCAGAATACGCAAAATTAACGACTGGTCATCAATTTTCCTAACCAGAGGCAAGCGCTTAAGCCAAGGCTGAGAAGAATACCAGTGGTCAAGGGAAAGTAGAAGGTAAAATACTCATTCTGCACTAAAATATCGCCGGGTAAACGACCAAGGGGGATGTGCTTCAAGGTTCCACCACTAAGCCAGAGCAAGCCTCCTAGCAACAGGATGCCAGCACCAAGAACGACGAGTATTTTCCCAATTTCTGCAATCATAGTTGTACCTAGGAATCGATTGGCGTCAGGATTTTGATAGTTAACAACCAGCCCACTAATGTCTGGTTCTAAACTCTGTTTGGTAAACACGCAGTTGGGCCTTGAGTTGAGCAATTTCGGCTGCCATGTCGAGCACCATCGCGGCACCGACTAAATTTAATCCTAAATCGCGGCGCAGGCGTTGAATTTGTACCACGCGGACGAGATCCTGGCGGCGCAGCATCGTGCCCGTTGGTTCCACCAGACCTAACGTCACAAATTGCTCAATAAGGGGTACTGAAGTTTGGGTAAAATAAGCCGCTTGTTCAAAGCTGTAGAGGCGATCGCCTGCATTCGACCAAACCACTCGTGAAAGTCCCATGCTAGTGGTCATAGACGCACCTCCGCGATCGCTTGACGGGGATCAAAACTGCTAACCTGCTGCAACTTCTCATAGCATTCTCTTTCCTGCATACTTAGGTCCTTCGGGGTGACAATTTTCAACCTTACCAATAAATCAGTTCGATTGCCCTTAGGATCGCGCCAGCCTTTGCCACGTAATCTCAAGGTTTGTCCAGAATCGACACCAGGGGGAATGCTCATCGTTACCTTGCCGTCAGGTGTCGGAACTTTTATTTGGGCACCGAGTACAGCTTCTGCCGGACTAATGGGGACTTCACAAATTAAATTATTGCCTTCAAACCTGTAGAAAGAATGGGGCAGTAACTCGATGGTGAGGTATAAATCCCCCCGCTGCTGGCTAAAGGGACTGATCTGCCCTTTGCCCTTGACCCGAATGCGGCTGCCGGATTTTGCCCCGGCTGGAATCCGAACGGTAACTGTTTCATCCCCAATTTGTAACCGTTTCTGGGTGCCGTGAAAGGCTTCCGAAAAGGTGAGGGCGATCGCGGCTTCCGTATCTTGGGCCGGCATGTCCACAAAACGGCTGAAGGGATCATCCCCAAAGTCCACGTATTCTCGGAATCCCTCTGGCCCCGTGGTGGTTCGATAGGTATACACCCGTTGCCCAGTCCCCCCGCTGCGCCCGAAGCGTCCCAGCAGTTCGTTAATAAAGTCATCAAAACTACTGTACTGCCCGAAGTCCATCCCTTCAAAGCCAGCCCCACCCGGCGGGGGTGCCCCCGCAGCGGCTTGCTTCCAATATTGCCCAAACTGGTCATATTTCTGGCGCTTTTCTGGGTCAGACAGTACCTCGTGGGCTTCATTGATCTCTTTGAAGCGAGCTTCTGCTGCTGGATCACCGGGATTCAAATCAGGGTGATATTTGCGTGCCAGTTTTCGGTAAGCCTTTTTGATTTCTTCTGGTGTGGCGGTTTTACTCACTCCCAGAATTTCGTAATAGTCTTTGAAATCAGTGGCAGCCATCGGCACCTCCAGGGAAGGAAAACGAATGGTATATCGAGCAGTATGGGCAAATAACAGGTATTAAAAATACCAGGTATTAATCAATCGGCTTTGCGTTTTGAGAAGATACCCTTGTCGTCACGCTCAAACAATTGTTTAATGCGCTCCCAGGCTTTCATCAGTGCATTGGTTGTCTCTGGCGATTCGCTAAGGGACTGATTGTAGGTTTCGACAAAGGTTTGCTGTGCTTCTTCTGACAAATCTGCCTTCATTTCAGGTGAGAGTTGATCGCTGCCTGTCAATTCGCCTTCAGGTTCACGGGGCAATTGCATATCTGTAATGGAAACTTCCTCACCGCCAGCACTTTGCAAAAGTAGGAAGGTTTCACCCGATTTCTCTTCGGGAACTTCTACGACCAACAAAAATTCACCCGCTTGTACCCGTGTTTGATAAATTGCCGCCTTATCCTGGGGCATTCCCAAGGAGATGAGCGCAGATCCTAACCCTGCCCCCAGTGCGCCGTAGAGGGCACCGCTGGTTGCTCCCAGTAGCGCTGCACCCAGTGGCCCTGCTGCGACAACAGCACCTAAAAAGGGAATAAACAACACACCAACCCCCGTCAGTAGACTTAAAACGGAGCCAAATAGGGAGCCATAGAGCGCACCGCTGGCAAAGCCATCTAAAATCACATCCTTTTTAGTCAAAAAACCAGTGATGCGAGCTTCTGACTGGAAGTTACGTCCAACGATAGAGATACGCTCTTTGGGGACACCGCGATCGAGCAAACGTTGAACAGCATCCTGTAATTTTTTTTCATCCTTAAAGGCAGCGGAAACGCACTTCTCTGGAGCTTTGGCAAAGGCTGAAGTCATGTGATTATCTCTCCTGCTTGATTTAGATATTAATAGAGTAGACCACAGAGGTACAGTGAACACAGAATTTTTTAATACCTCTGTGATCTTGGAGTTATTAATGCTCGACAAAATCAGCATCGATAACATCTTCACCACCGCTGCTTGTGCTGCTGGTGGTAGTGCGGCCATTGGGGGTGCTGCCACTGGCTTGGGAGTAGACCGCACTGCCAATTTGCATGAGCGCCTGCTGAATATCATTGGTGAGGGACTTCATACGATCGTAGTTTTCTCGTTGAATCGCGGTGCGCAGGTCTTGAATTATCCCTTCTAGGCGAGTTTTGTCTGCCGTGGGGACTTTATCGCCCAAGTCTTTGAGTTGCTTTTCGGCTTGATACGCAACCGAATCCGCATTGTTTTTGGTGTCAATTTGTTCGCGGCGGCGACGATCGGCTTCAGCATTGCGCTCAGCTTCTTTCACCATGCGATCGACCTCGGATTTATCAAGTGTTGAAGCCCCGGTGATCGTAATGGATTGCTGTTTGCCGCTGGCCTTGTCTTGGGCAGAGACAGAGAGAATGCCGTTGGCATCAATATCAAAGGTAACTTCAATTTGAGGGATACCACGGGGGGCAGGAGGGATGCCATCGAGTCGGAAGGTGCCCAGACTCTTGTTGTCCGCTGCCATTTCTCGCTCCCCTTGTAGAACATGGATTTCTACGTTGGTTTGGCCATCCGCTGCGGTGGAAAAGACTTCCGATTTTTTCACAGGGATCGTGGTGTTGCGGGGAATAATTTTGGTCATCACGCCACCTAAGGTTTCCACACCCAGGGACAGCGGCGTGACATCCAATAGCAACACGTCTTTCACATCCCCGGCCAATACCCCTGCTTGGATGGCCGCACCGATCGCAACCACTTCATCTGGGTTCACACCCTGACAGGGTTCTTTCCCGGTCATTTGCCGCACTAATTGCTGCACGGCTGGAATGCGAGTCGAACCCCCCACCAGCACCACCTCATCAATATCGCTAGCCGTGAGTTTGGCATCACGCAATGCTTGCTCAACGGGTTTACGGCAGCGATCGAGCAGGTCACTACACAATTGCTCAAACTGCCCTCTGGTCAGGGTCACATCCAAGTGCTTGGGGCCATCCTGCGTAGCCGTGATGAATGGTAAATTAATCTGCGTTTGCGTCGCTGCCGACAGTTCAATCTTGGCTTTTTCTGCGGCCTCCGTCAGCCGTTGCAAGGCTTGCTTGTCTTTGCGTAAATCAATGCCTTCATTGCGCTGAAATTCAGTCGCAAGCCAATCCACAATCTTTTTATCAAAGTCATCACCTCCCAAGTGGGTATCCCCACTCGTGGCTTTGACCTCGAACACCCCATCTCCGACTTCCAAAATGGAGACATCAAAGGTACCACCACCGAGGTCAAACACTAGGATGGTTTCATTGCTTTTCTTGTCTAACCCATAGGCCAGTGCTGCCGCCGTCGGTTCATTGATAATTCGCAGAACTTCAATACCTGCAATTCGTCCGGCATCTTTAGTGGCTTGTCGCTGCGAGTCGTTGAAGTACGCTGGAACAGTAATGACCGCTTGGGTGACAGGTTCACCCAAATACTTGCTGGCATCATTCACCAGTTTACGCAGCACTTCAGCGGAGATTGCCTCAGGTGCGAATTGTTTTTTCTGAATTGGGCAGTCAAGTTTGACATTGCCATTACCGTCTCGCAATACCTTGTAGGAAACCAGAAGTGTTGAAAGTTAGGTTAAGCGATGGAAAAAAGGGACAGAATGCAGTATTCTGTCCTCTAACAAATAAAAAATGATGTTCTATGATAGCCTCATTCCCGAAGCTTGTCAAATTGATCTTGAAGCAGCTTTGTC
>NZ_JBRCAD010000086.1:0-16224 GCF_053493415.1 Trichothermofontia sp.
GACCTCATCCCGCACCTATTGCAATTGTCTAACCGTGAGGCAACGCAGTTAATTTTGCAGCGATCGCGTGAGGAACTCATTGCCCATTTCAACTCGTGAGTCTTAAAGCGAGAGTTTGATCACAACGTGGTGGCTGGGTAGCGAAAGGTATTCGCGGTCACTCGGTAGGTGGCTTAGAATGGGGGCAGGTTTATCCCCTGGAACAGCTATGGAGAACGCGATCGCGCTGCGGATGTCGGTTCAAGATCCGGAGGCAACGGCTGAGGAATTACAGATGATTGTCGGGATTTTGGCGGCGGAGTTGGACCGGCAGGCGGCTGAGGTGGTGGCGGTGGCGGAGCCGGGAGGACTCATGCCGGAGTCGCCGGAGTGGGTTGAGAAAGGAGAACGGGGCAGTAGCCTTCTCGACATTACGATCGATATAGGGGTTCTTAAGGAGGTCGCGGGTTGGCTGTACGATCGCCTGCTGGGTACGGGGACTGAAGTGAAGTTCACTTATGGTGAGCTTGCGTTTGAATTTAAGGGGCGTAACGATCGCGATCGGGCGGCGGCGATGCAGGATTTTACGAAATTTGTGAGCCAACTGGAAGCGGCGAAACGGGCCAAGGATGAGTAAGCGGCGGGCGTTGGTGATTGGGGTGAGTGAGTACGGGGACGGGTTGGAGCCGTTGCCGGGAAGTTTGCTGGATATACACACGATCGCGGCAGTACTCCAGGACCCGGCGTGTGGGGCGTTTGAGGTGCAGGCGTTGGAAAACTGCGATCGCGCGTCGTTGGAAACGGGGATTGAGCAGTTTTTCCGGGGGGGCGACAAGGACGATGTGCTGCTGTTCTATTTCTCCGGGCATGGGGATTTGGGCAGTGGTGGGATGTTGAACCAACAGTTGCATTTGTGTACCCGTGATACGCATAAGCAGGACAAGCGTTTGGTTGAGTCCAGTGCGATGTCGGCGGGGTTTCTGAAGCGGCAGATGGATCTGAGCAAGTCGCAGCGGATTGCGGTGATTTTGGATTGTTGCTATAGCGGCGCGATCGCGGATTTTATCAAGAAGGGCGAGGGCGAGATTGACCTGAGTGAACTGAAGGCGCAGGGGCGGGTGATTTTGGCATCGTCGAGTGCGGCGAAGGTGGCGTTGCAGGCGGTGGATGGGCTGTCGTTGTATACGCGCTACCTGATCGAGGGGATGAAGGGGGCGGCCTATCCGGGGCAGGGGGAGTGGATTGTGGCGCGGGATTTACACGCCTATGCCGATCGCCGGTTTGCGATTGAAAGTAAGGGGGGCTATGCGCCCAAGATTATTGCGGAGGATACGGGCTTTAATTTGCCGATCGTGCGGGCACCGAAGCCTGATCCGCTGTTGACCTATCGCCAGCAAGTCGATCGTATTTTTCAGGAACTCGATCAGGAGTTAGGGCTAGCGTTTACGGGCCAGATTGAAGATGAGTTAGATCGCGGTAGTTTGGAGACCTGTCGGGAACGCTACCGAATTTCTCTGGAGGATGCGAACCGGATCGAATTAGAGGTTCAAAAGCCCTATTTGGTGCGGGCAACGCAACGCCGGACCTATGCGGCCTATTTCCAGAAGGCGTTGCAGAATGGGGAAATTGGTAACCGCCAACGGCGGCGACTGACGGAAATTCGCCAAAATTTATTATTGGGGGAAGCGGATGCACAGCGAATTGAGCAGGAATTAACGGCGCAATTGCCCCTGCCGGTGAAAGCGGCCCCACCGCCAGCACCACTACCAGACCCAGCACCGACACCCGATCCGCCCCCGGCACCTCCCAAGCAGCCGACCCAGCCAACGGCCCAGAATCCGCGCTATCAGCAGTTGGAGGAATACCTGAAAAATGGGCAGTGGCGGGAGGCGGATAAGGAGACCTATCGGTTGATGATTACGGAGGTGGGGAAGAAAGAGGGGCAGTGGTTTGACCGGGATGATTTGTTGGAGTTTCCCTGTGAGCCGCTGCGGGCCATTGATGGGTTGTGGGTGAAGTATAGTAGCGGACGCTTTGGCTTCAGTATCCAGAAGCATATTTACCTGTCGAAGGAAATTGGCGGGATTGCCGATGGCCAGTATCATGAAGAAGCATGGACAAAGTTCTGCCATGCGGTGGGCTGGCAGGAGGATGGCAGCTACGCGAGCTACGATCGTCTAATTTTTAACACCTCGGCCCCCAGGGGACACTTACCTTTGTCTGAAGAGATTTCGGTCCGCTTCTCTTCTCTCGCATCCAGACTTGTAAAGTGTAATCTCTAGGCATTTCAGGCGTTCCTAAAGATTTGTTGCAGGTTCCCCAAGTCACGGAATTCCGTCGTTCTGGCGATTTCTTACCTGGCACCGCGCCCACGGGGCAGGTTCATAAATATTGTCGGTTTTTCCCATAGATTGTCGTGCAACCTGCCCCTACAGATTTGGCATTTTCCAGTTGCGTAGGGGCAGGTTAACCATTATTTATTGCGTTGACAGACAACCTACATAAACCTGCCCCCGATGGTCGATCGCGTCGGGTTTAATTGGGATCACGATCGCGTTTCCCCCAGACGGGGCAGGTTCATCAATATTGTCGGTTTTGCCAATAGATTTTCGTGCAACCTGCCCCTACGGACGATCGCGCTGGATCTGCTTCAAGGTTTGATAGAACTCTGGTAAACGTTTGATGAGAGCAGAGGTCTTTAGCCAAAGTTTATTGGGCATCGCCGGCGTACCCGATACCACCGCTCCTGGGGGCACATCCGCATGAATCCCCGACTGGGCTGACGCGATCGCCCCAGTACCTAACGTCACTTGATTGGCAACCCCCACCTGTCCTGCCAAAATCACCCGATCGCCCACCTTCACCCCACCGGCCAATCCCACCTGCGCCGCCATTGCACAGGCCCGCCCCACCTCGCACCCGTGGGCAATGTGGACCAAGTTATCCAGCTTCGTGTCGCGCCCAATCCGGGTCACCCCGACCGCCGGTCGATCGATCGCGCTATTACACCCCACCTCAACCCCATCTTCGAGGACCGTATAGCCCGACTGCTCCATCTTGTACCAACCTTGGGCTGTGGGCACGAAGCCAAAGCCTTCCGAGCCGATCGCCGCCCCACTGTGGATGACACAATCCGCCCCAATTTGGCTGCGTTCATGGATCACGCAATTGGCATGGAGAACCGTGCGATCGCCGATCGTCGCCTGGGGATAAATCACCACATTGGGGTGAATACACACCCGATCACCCAGAGTCACCCCCGCCTGGATCACCACATGGGGACCGATGTACACGTCCTTGCCCACCTGCACCGAAGCATCGATAACGGCAGTGGGATGAATCCCCGGCTCAGGTCGAAACGGTTGGTAGAACTGGGCGATCGCCTGGGCAAAGAGGAGGCGCGGCTGGGGCGTGGCGATCCAGGCCAGTTGGCGATCCTCCGCTTGGCGACGCAGTGATTCCGGCTCCAACGGCAAAATCAGCGCACTGGCTTCCGTGGTGGCGATTTGGCTGGCGAAGGACAAATTTTCAATAAAACCTAAGGTCCCAGTTGTCGCCTGGTCGATCGCGGCCACCCCCAACAAACAGGGATCGATCGCGGGCTGGCTTGCGAGGCTATTCTGGGCAGCGCCCTCCCCCAGTTGGGCCACCAATTGACTGAATTGCCATACCATAACGTCAACCTAACCGCCTCAGGTATCGGGAACCTCAAATTTATACCCTACTCCGCGAACCGTATGGATCAGGGTTGGCTGACTCGTATCCGCTTCAATTTTTTTGCGAATTTGGCCAATGTGAACATCAACAACACGAGGATCACCGACATACTGGTAATCCCAAACCTCCTGAATCAATTCCGCCCGTCGCCATACCCGACCTGGATGGCTGGCCAGGAAATAGAGCAGGTCAAACTCCAATGCGGTGAGAGCAACCACCTGACCGTTGAGAGTAACCACGCGGCGTTCCGGATCGATCCGGAGATCGGCAAAAACCAGGATCTGCTGCTGCTGGGCATTCACGACGGTACGCTGGCGCTTGAGGATCGCTTCGAGCCGGTACAGTAATTCCTCCAGGTCAAAGGGCTTGGTCAAATAGTCATCAGCCCCTTGGGAAAAACCCTTAATTTTATCCGCTGTGTCTGTCCGCCCCGTTAGCATCAACACAAAAACGCTGGTTCGTTGCTGCATCTCGCGACATAGCGTGTAACCATTGGTATCGGGTAAGTTCAAGTCTAAAATGACCAGATCGGGATTGAACTGGTCAAAGGCGGCTAGGGCTGCTTTCCCGTCACCCGCGACTTCCACTTGATAATTCTTGGCGCGGAGGTATCGCTGAACAAGATTACAGATGGCCGGATCATCGTCTACTACAAGGATTTTTACCGGGTTCATGGCGATCGCTGGGGTCTGAAGGTTCATCGTCCCTGCTAGGTTAGGATAACGCGTCTGTTGGACGAATACCTAGCGCTTGTCCGCCCAGGAGCTAGCTGAAGCTGGTTACACTGGTGAATGGATGGTACTGGGATACACTAACCGCTGGTTAGGACCAGTCGGCGATCGGCAGCCGCAACCAGTACGGTGGTTTCTGGTATACCATTACCCAACCTAGTTTAGGATGGCAAGAGAAGATAGGGCGAGGTCTGCACTTAGACAAGATCAAGATCGGCCAAAAGACAAGATCGGCCAAAAGATTGGCCAGATGTTGTCCCTAGCGAGGCGCCAGCGGTCGTTCATGTCCGTTTGTCGTTAATACCAGTCAAGCACCATAATGACTAACAGATGGGGTTCGCGGAGGTTGTAAATGAGCAGTCAAAATCCCTATGAGTTGCTGGGGGTGGCAGAGAATGCCTCGTTTGATGAGATCCAGGATGCGCGGGTTCGCCTCCAAGAGCAATATGCGAGTGACCAAAAGTTGCTTTCGACGATCGAAGCCGCCTACGATGCGGTCTTGATGGATCGGCTGCGGTTGCGCCAGGAAGGCAAGATTAAGGTTCCAGACCGAATTCGCTTTCCCGAACGGCTGACCCCAGCGCCCTCAACACCCGCCCCAGTGCCAACACCACCCACCCCCAACTGGTTACAGCGCTTCCTGGATACCCCCAGCCAGCGGGAGATCCTGGTGCCTGCGGCCATTTTCGCCGCCTTGGGGGGCCTCACCTTTGTCCTTGAACCTTCCTTGACCCTGGCCCTAGGGGCAGGGGTGAGCTTGTATTTCCTCAACCGGAAGGAACATAAATTTGGCCGATCGCTCCTGTTGACCCTTGCCGGGTTAGGGGTTGGTCTGCTGCTGGGCGGGGTGCTAACCACCCTTATCCCCAGTCTCCAACTGGTGGGGAGTGCGGGTACAGTGGCAGCTTGTACCTCGTTTGGGGTGCTGTGGTTAGTAAGCGCTCTGTTGCGTTAGCTGGCGTGAGGACGCGGGATAGGTGTGCTGGGCCGTGCTGGGTCGGGGCGCAGGGCGATAGTGGGCCTGTTGGATAAGATCGAACGCTTCCTGGAGGTTATTGACGATATAGTCCGGGCAGTGTTGGGCGAGTTGGGTACGATCGCGAATCCCCGAAAGGACGGCGATGATTTTTACCCCGTGAGTCTGGGCAGCGGCAATATCAGCTTCGGTATCCCCGACCATCCAGGTCTCGGTTGCAGGCGGTAATTCGGTGAGTGCCCGTGCCATCAACAGGGGTTTATCATGTACATCATCGGTCTTCATGTAGTGGTCGCTGATGCAGTAGCGATGGGTGGGGGCAAAGAAGCGATCGAGGCGGTGGCGTTTCAGGGGGGCAGCCAGTTCCCGATCGCGCCGCATGGTCATCACCACCAGATCCAGTCCAGCCCGTTGGCAGGCTTCTAGGGTAGCAACCGCCCCTGGGATCAGGCGATCGTAGGCGAGGTAGGCAACATCATGTACGATCCGTGCCCGCATTCCCGCAAAGGCGCGGGCTTGCTCTGGGTTAAGGCCCGATAGACGGCCAATTTGCCATTCGGGGACTTGGGCGCGTTTCAACCGCCAAAATTCTGCTTTGGGGAGTTGTTTAATAAACTGACCCGGTTGCTGGTAGGTAGCAAGACACAGCCTATAAACATGGTAATACCGATCGGAAACGTCCATGATCGGACCGTCAAAGTCGGTAATCAGTCGCAACATGGGGGATATCCAGGGAAAGGGGATGCAATGTGAATTTTTGTGACCCCTTTTAGAATAGCCGACTCTGGCGATCGCGTTCACAGCTCAAGTGATGCTCTAGGTAACTCCCCACCCTTTGCCCACGCTCCAGCCAGTGTTATAGACTTCCGATAGTCGGGTAATCCTCACACCTTGCGATCGCCAGTTCGCCCCTATGCCCAGAAAACAGAAATTTCCCCACCTTCTTGGTTCCAAATGGACTGCCCAGCAGGAAACCTGGGGGTGGCGACATTTTCAGGTAGTCAACCGTAAAAACCAGGGCCAGTGGGTTTTCGCGGAACTGGTGGCTGCCTGTGATCCAACCGTGCGCTTTTGGATCAATGCCAAACTGCTCCAGGAGCGATCGCAGTGGCAAGCGGGCTGGCAACCCCTAGGGTCTCCACTCACGGCTGTCGAAGCGTCTGGGGGGTGAGGGGTGAGTCTGCGTAACGGCTGGTAAGGTGTCCATGTATTCAATTGCTGACCTCAATCAAATGGAGCGGGATCGCTTTGTGCAAACCCTAGGGGCAATCTTCGAGGCCACCCCCACGATCGCCCACGAGGCTTGGTTGCAACGTCCGTTTCGCGATCGGGATGACCTCCACCGGGCAATGGTTGCTGTGGTCGCGGCCCTATCTCCGGCAGAACAATTAGCCTTGATTCGGGCACACCCTGACTTGGGGAGTCGGGCCAAAATGGCAACTGCTTCGGTCCAGGAGCAGGCCAGTGCTGGCCTCGATCAACTCACGCCTGAGGAATACGATCGCTTTCTGCGCCTTAATCAGGCCTACCGCGATCGCTTTGGCTTTCCTTTTATTATTGCTGTGCGGAATCACTCCAAGGCCCAGATTCTCCAGGCCTTTGAAGCACGCTTAGGCCATTCGGCCCAGGCTGAACACCAACAGGCCCTCGCGGAAATCTACCAAATTGCCTACCACCGACTGGCGGCGATCGTCGATGCTGATGACTTAACCGAGCTATCCGTTTAAGGTGGCGGAGCCGTGGCCTGGAGGGCGGCAATGAGGGCAAGGCGAATATCCTGGGTTTCTGCCAACAGTTTCACCCCCGGCGCATCCAGCCGCAAGAAATCTAGCCCCTGCTCCCGACCACTGATGAGAAAATCGTTAATCGCCACGCGGTATCGGCGTTGGGGTTGGAGCGGTTGGTCCTGAATCAGCCAGCCCTGGCTCACGTCGCGACGCACTTGGGCAGTTTGTAAAAAGCCCCCGGTGCCGCGATTGGCCTGCCCCTGCTCCAGCACCCGTTGCAGGAGTTCGCCTGGTAGCTCCACCAACAACACTTGGCCCTGGAAGGGCAAAATCCGAATCACATCATACTGGGTAATCGGCCCCGCCGGGACCTGATCATCAATCCGAATCGAACCACTGTTAAAGATAGCCAATTCCGCCCCCGAAGCTGCCTGGAGCATGGCTTGGGCAATGCGATCGGTCAAATTGGTGGGCTGGTTGCGCACGCTGCTCTCCAGGCCATCCAGGGCTTCCGGTAACACCGCGATCGTGGCCTCTGGCGTAAATTCCTGTGCTCGGAAGCCCGCGAACCCGCGCTCGACCCACTGCTGCACCACGGCTGCCACCGGGGGATCATCGGGAATGGCGGCGGTAACTGGTTGCAGGCGCGAGGCGATCGTCAAACAGCGTTGCTGGGTATCGTAGGTCAGGTCATGGATATAGACTGTCCGAGCATTGGCATCGGCCTTAAAAATGGGAATCCCCGGATCGGGACATTGGGGGGAACGCGCTGCCTGGGGGGAACGGCTAACCAAGCGCCACTGCTGCATATTTTCGTGTTCATGACCTCCCAGAATCAGATCCAGGTCAGGCACCGTCGCCGCCAACTGTTGGTCCTGGGCTAGATCCAAATGGGTGAGAGCGATGAGAATATCGGTCTGGGGCGCAAGGATCGCTGCCTGTTCCTGGACCGTGGCGATCGCTTCCCGGTAATGGACATAACTAGCCGGATTGCTGGCGATCGTGACCCCGATCAGGCCAACACGCACCTGTCCCCCCTGTGGACCTGATACCGTGAACGTTGCGGTAGGGGCAACACCGGGGAAAGGCCGTTGCTGACGATCAAACACATTGGCCGACAACCACTGAAAACGCGACTCGCGTAGGCGTTGCAAAAACGCTGACTCGGCCAGATCAAACTCGTGGTTACCCAGGGTGGCATAGTCAAAGCCGATCGCATTCATCACAGCCACCATTTGGCGACCATCCAGCCGTTCGCCATCCACGATCGCGGTACCCAGGGCCGAGGGACTGAAGGCATCACCCGCCAACAGCGTATAGGTGTGGGGGTTATGGGCCAGCAGTTGCTGGCGTAGCGTCGCCACCCGTGCCATGCCCCCCCGTTGGCCCCGCTCGATCGGGGTGATTTCGTAAATATCGTTCAGATGTAATAGGGTGATCGGGATAATTTCGGCCCGCGCCGTTGTCGTCAGGGTCAACAGACAGCTAACAGTGGCGAGAACCAGCTTACCGAGCGCAAAAAAACGGTGGAATTGCAACATGGATAACCAGGAGAGCTTAAGGGGGGTAGGGGCGGTAATTCTCGTTAGATCGAGAGGCCTTCTGTGGTGTACTTACCAGGTATTTTTATCATAGGCGGAGGCTGATGCCTGATTGTCAAGATATTGATAAGGGAGCCTCAATCCCTTACTAATTGCGCGGTCAAAGTTGCGAAATTGATGTTTTTTTTCGAGATATCGATAATTTAATTTTTATGAATTAACATAAACTTTGTAATATAGTTATACAAATTAATGGGCCGCTACGCCGAGGCTGCACCCCTCTATTTACGGGCAAAAGCGCTTTGGACCAACACCTTCCCCGAAAATCATTCCCACCTTCAGACTGTCTGGAGCAATTGCCGCTCTCTCATGCAGCGAGCTAGCCAACAGGGGCAAGCCGCCACCCTCTCCCCCATCCCACCACCTAGGCCCGCTTGCGGGAGCTGCGATATAAATCGCAAGAAAATGACCGTGATGACTAAGCGCCAAAAACTCTTTCTGAAAATTAGCCTAGGTCAGGTCTAACTATTGATAATGATAGATGAAATCAATGACTAAAACAATCAAATTGCTTGGGAAAATTTCTGCTACCTCATGCCGCAAATCGTGAGTTTGTAATCATCGAAAAAATTAAAATTTAATCTAAAGATAACGCCAGGATAACTTTGCTTCCAGCACAAACTTAAATAAAACTTAAGTCCAGAACAGAGGTCAGTCATTCTAGGACACGATTCGATATACTCCAAGTATCTTAGAAGAAAGCTGGGTATTGGTATGATCTCCCTATTCAATAAATCAGTACAATCCAACTTGAAAATTGAAGACGATCGCACGGGTTTAGAAATTGACACTCTCCGGCGGGCACTAGCTGATAATCTTTTCTACAATCAAGGTAAGTTCCCTGGCATTGCTACTAAAAATGACTACTATATGGCCCTTGCCTATACCGTGCGCGATCGGCTGTTGCAACGGTGGTTGAATACAACCCAGACTTACCTGGAGCAGGATGTCAAGTTGGTCGCCTATCTGTCAGCGGAGTTTCTGCTAGGGCCACACCTGGGAAATAACCTGTTGAATTTAGGGATTTATGATCAGGTCAAACAAGCTGTCACCGCGTCGGGGCTGGATCTGGATGAACTCTTGGCGCAGGAAGAAGAACCTGGCCTTGGGAATGGTGGATTAGGGCGTTTAGCGGCCTGTTATATGGAATCCCTAGCGACGCTAGAAATCCCAGCGATCGGCTATGGCATTCGCTACGAATTTGGCATCTTTGATCAGGAGATTCGGGATGGGTGGCAGGTTGAAATTACCGATAAATGGTTGCAATTTGGTAACCCTTGGGAACTCGCCCGCCCGGAATATGCGGCGATAGTCAAACTGGGAGGACATACCGAAGCCTATATCGATGAAGATGGTCATTACCGGAGTCGTTGGCTTCCCGATCGCGTGGTGAAGGGGATTCCCTATGACACCCCCATTGTTGGCTACCACGTCAATACCGCCAACACCCTGCGCCTCTGGCGGGCCGAGGCCCCTGAATCCTTTGATTTTCAGACGTTTAACGTGGGGGATTATTACGGTGCGGTCGATCAGAAAGTCTATTCTGAAAACCTTACCAAGGTTCTCTATCCCAACGACGAACCGATTCAAGGGAAACAATTACGCCTGGAACAACAATATTTCTTTGTCTCCTGCTCCCTTCAGGACATGATTCGCATGTACCTATATACGGGTAAAAGCCTCGACACTTTCCATACCCGTTTTGCCGTGCAATTGAACGATACCCACCCGGCGATCGGCATTGCCGAACTCATGCGTCTACTGGTGGATGAACATCGCTTCCCGTGGGAAAAAGCATGGGACATTACCCAGCAAACCTTTGGGTTTACTAATCATACCCTCTTGCCGGAAGCTCTAGAGAAGTGGTCAGTGGATTTGTTTGGGAGCCTCCTCCCACGCCATTTAGAAATTATTTATGAAATTAACCAGCGGTTTCTGGATCAAGTCCGGCTCAAATATTTGGGGGATGAAGCCCGTCTCGCCCGTCTCTCCTTGATTGATGAGTCGGGACCACGCCATGTCCGGATGGCCCATCTGGCCTGCGTGGGCAGCCATGCTATCAACGGGGTTGCAGCGCTGCACTCGGACCTGTTGAAGCAGGATACCCTACGTGATTTTTATGAGCTTTGGCCCGAAAAGTTCAGCAACAAAACCAATGGGGTAACACCGCGTCGCTGGATTGCCCTCAGCAACCCCCGCATGACCGCTCTGATTGCCCAAACAATCGGCGATCGCTGGCTTACGCACTTGGAAGACTTGCGCCAACTGGAACCCTTCGCTGAAGATGCAAGTTTCCGGCAGGAATGGCGGCAAATTAAGCGGGCGATCAAACAGGATTTGGCTACCTATATTCTGGCAAAAACAGGCATTGCGGTTAGTCCAGACACCCTATTTGATATTCAAGTCAAACGGATTCACGAATACAAGCGACAGCACTTGAATGCGCTGCACATCATGACGCTCTACCACCGCCTCAAGCATGATCCCAGTGTAGAGGTCCCCCCGCGTACCTTTATCTTTGGTGGTAAGGCGGCACCCGGTTACTTCATGGCCAAATTGATCATTAAATTGATCACCAGCATTGCCGATGTTGTGAACCATGACCCAGATATCCGCGATCGCCTCAAGGTCGTCTTCCTGCCCGACTACAATGTGACCCTTGGCCAACGGGTGTATCCTGCTGCCGATTTATCCGAGCAGATTTCCACAGCGGGTAAAGAGGCATCGGGAACCGGCAATATGAAGTTTTCGATGAATGGTGCCCTGACGATCGGCACGCTAGATGGGGCGAATATTGAGATTCGCGAAGCAGCCGGTGCTGAGAATTTCTTCCTCTTTGGCCTCACGGCCCAGGCAGTACATGACCTACAAGCCAGGGGCTACAATCCGTGGGATTACTATCAGGGTAATGAGCAACTGAAAACTATCTTAGATCTTCTGGTAGGCGGGTATTTCTCCCACGGCGATACACAATTGTTCCGTCCCTTAATCGATTCCTTACTCTACCATGATCCTTTCCTACTTCTGGCCGACTACCAATCCTACATCGACTGTCAGGAAACGGTCAGCCAAGCCTATCAAGATCAGGAACAGTGGACACGGATGTCGATCCTGAATACGGCTCGGATGGGTAAATTTTCCTCCGATCGCTCGATCCGGGAATATTGTGAGGAGATTTGGCATACCCAAGCCACCCCGATCGCACTGAAAGCCTATGTGCAAGCCGATGCCGGACTGAGTGTTTAAAACCCAAGTTTGCAGTAACGACTTGAATCATCGGCGATCGCTGGTAGTTTTAGTCATGGGCGATCGCTGATCGGAAGTACTGACTGAAGTCGGCACTACGAACTGAGAGATTGCTGTTCAGTAATCTGCGCTTTCTAGAGGAAAACATGAGCCTAAGCATTTACTTTCTTCGACATGGAGAAACAACAGCCAGCCGTACTGGTGGTTACTGCGGTGCCCTGGATATGGACCTCACCGACGTCGGAACCCAAATGGCCCAAGCCTTTGCCAACGCCTATCGGGATCTCCCCTGGGCGGCGATGTATGTCAGTCCCCTGCGGCGCACCGTGGCCACGGCCCAACCCTTGTGTGACGCGATCGGCCTAGAAATGCAATTGCGGGCGGGCTTACGCGAAATTGAGTACGGTCAGTGGGAAGGTTTATCCCCCCCAGCGGTGCGGCAACAGTATGAAGAGGATTACGTGCGTTGGTTAACGGAACCGGCCTGGAATCCGCCAACGGGGGGGGAAACAGCCGTACAGGTAGCCAGTCGCGCCGCCCTAGTGATTGCCGAAATTGAGCAACAGCATCCTGACGGCAATGTGTTGGTCGTGTCCCATAAGGCAACCATCCGGATTCTTTTGTGTAGCTTGCTGGGCATTGACTTGGGGCGGTTCCGCGATCGCATTGATATGCCCGTGGCCTCGGTCAGCGTGGTCAAGTTTGATATCCACGGGCCGTTACTGGAACGTTTGGGCGATCGTGCCCACCTGCCCCCTGCTCTCCGTGCCCTACCGGGTACCTAGATTGATGAATCTGCAAACGTCCGAAAATCCTCGTCTTGCTGACTGAGCTTGGCCCAGGCGACTCCGTGTTGTTGCAGAATCTCCACCAAACGGGCACAGGCAGGCCGTTCCGTGGCATAGTGACCCGCATCGACCAGGATTAGCCCCCGATCGCGGCTCTCCTGGAACTGGTGAAATTTACAATCGGCTGTGAGGTACACCTGTGCATCAGTGGCTGCAACGGCGGGGATGAAGCTAGCGCCAGACCCCCCTAGCACAGCCACACGATCGATCACCTGATCGCGATCGACCAGCGGGGATACTAACAAGTTTGGTGGATTCAGGCGGGCCTGGATTAGCTGTAGGAGATCCTGGACCGACCGAGCTGGACGTAACTGCCCCACCCGACCGTACCCATTCCCCACTTGCGTAGCCACGATCGGCACCACCGCTTGCAAGTCTAGAACCTCAGCCAAGACCGCCGCCGTCCCATTCGCCACCTGATCGAAATTGGTATGGGCGCTGTAAACCCCAATCTGATGACTAAAGGCCAGGTGAACCAAATCACTAATGGCTTCACCCTTTTGGAGCCGTTTTAGGGGGCTAAAAATCAAGGGATGGTGGGCAAAAATCAGGTTCACCGGATGGCCTGCCTGCTTCAGGGCGATCGCCTCATGCATCACGCTTAAGGTAGGAGTGAGGCAAACCAAAACGCCGGGGGCTTGTGCGAGAATGCCGGGTTCAATTTGCCAGCCACAATTATCCCAACTTTCCTGCCAGGCAGGCGGTGCCCAGGTTTCAAACCAATGGATTAAGTCAAGAACAGTCATCACAATTCTCTCTTCAGTAAGGATCAGGCGATTGAAAACAATTATGGGGTGGGCATCTTGCCTGTCCCGGAGACAGCCAAGTCTTCGATATCGGGCCGTCGGGGCCAGGGGAGCCGACCCCAGTTGGCGCTCCCGGAACAATTCCAGGTGACGAGGGGGAGGATCACTGTGATAGCTTAACGGAAGCAGTCCAACCCACATCGCCAACAGCCGCTTATCCTCTCGCCCCAATTTTATGAATACCCCTGAGTCGCCAAATCACCTGAATGCCGCTAGCCTCAGCGCCTTTGTACAAACCGTGGATAATCTGGGCCTCGCCCAAATTCAGCGCCATGTGTTTATCTGTGCCGATCAAACCCTGCCCAAGTGTTGCGATCGCGAAGCGAGTCTCGCGGCGTGGGAGTACCTGAAGCGCCGCCTGCACGAACTGCAACTCGATGTGGTACCGGAACCCAACCATCCGCTGCTCCCCCCCGATGTCCAGATCCCCACTGGGCAGGGTCGCAGCATTGAGTCGAGTGTGGCCGAACGGTATGTCTACCGTACCAAAGCAAACTGCCTCCGGGTTTGTCAGCAAGGCCCCATCTTGCTGGTCTATCCCGACGGCACCTGGTATCGCAATGCCACACCAGACGTGATTGAACGGATTATTCAGGAACACCTATTGGGCGATCGCATTGTGGAAGAGTTTGCCTTTTGTGCCCAGCCCTTACCCGTATCAGGGGTCGTGCGTGGTTGCCCGATCGTCGCCGATAGTTAGAATAGGGACTAACTGGGCTGCTGGGAGTACCACACATGCAGTTACTCACCCTTGCCATTTTGGCGATCTTGCTGATATCCGCCTATACCTACAGTTCGATCAGGATTATTAACCAGGGAAGCCGTGCCCTGGTTGAACGTCTGGGGCGCTATCACCGTACCCTCGGTCCTGGGCTGAACTTTATTGTGCCCCTCATTGATCGGATCGCCTATCAGGATACCGATCGGGAGCAAGTGTTAGATGTTAAACCGCAACGAGCGATTACGAAAGATAATGTTTCTCTCACGGCGGATGCGGTTGTCTACTGGCGTATTTTTGATTTAAGACAATCCTATTATGAAATTGATGATGTCAAGGAAGCCATTAACACCTTAGTCTTAACAATTTTGCGATCGGAGATTGCCAATCTGGAGTTTGAAGAAACCCTTTCCTCCCGTCAGGCGATCAACCGCGAGCTTTTACGACAACTGGATGAGGCGACAGGAGACTGGGGTGTAAAAGTGATGCGGGTGGAAGTGAAGACGATCGAACCCGCCCAAGACGTGTTGGAATCGATGCAAAAACAGCAGGCCGCCGAAATTCAAAAGCGGGCATCGATCACCGCAGCTCAAGGCACCGTGGAATCGATTCAGCAGATCTCCAAGGCGATCCAAGCCGATCCTAAAGCCCTGGATGCGCTACGGTATCTCATTGCCGAGAAGTATATCGAATCAAACCAAAAGCTAGGGGAGAGTGAAAATGCCAAAATCCTATTTATGGACCCGAAAGCGATGAATGAGGCGATGGAGGCTCTGTTCGGGCAACGCGGGCCGCGCTCGGATGGCACTACTCCCCCAAGCAACCCAACCAATGGATCGCCCCCCGCGTCGTAGCGAGACCCAATCCACTTTATGGGGCTAGTACTCTGTCAGTCCTGAAATGACGGGTTGTAGGTTGGTGTCGAGCTTGCGAGACCCAACACGATCCGAACTTTGTTGGGTTGCCCTGCGTTTGACCCAACCGACCCAATCAACCTTGACAGACGACTAGACGATCGCGGTTAACCCTGCCTGTTGCAACTGAACTTGGTATAGCTCAACCAGCGGGGCGGGTCCCTCCCAAACGATCGCCTGTCCTTGCTGGTGAATGCGCTGGGCCAACTGGCGTGCCCGCTTGCGATCAACCCCCGGTAGGTACTGACTCAACACCGCGATCACCTGCTCAAAACTATTGACATCATCATTGAGAACCGTCAACACATCCGTGGGGTCGGCATCTTGCCTGCCCGCTCCTAAAGCATCCGCATAGCCCTCATCTGTGCCGCTTACGAAGCCTTGGGCATTAAAAGCCGAGGTTGGCTTATAGGTCAAGCGTTGGGCGAGAGCTGGGGCACGATCGAGCAAGACCGCGTAGTCAGCGATCGTTCCTAGATAATCCCCCTGCTGGTAGCGCACCCAACTCCGAGCTGCGTAGGCGTCCGGCCCATCGGGCTGGAGGGCAATGACGCGATCGTAGTCCTGACGGGCGGCATCCCAATCCCCCAGGGTAAGGTACAGGGCCGCACGTTTGGTATAGGCTTCGACATCATCAGGATTAAGGTGCAGCCGTTCATCGTAGGCACGGGTGATCTCAGCCGCAAACTGAGTTTGCAGCAGGGGATGACTGAAGCGATAGTGACCGCCCACCCGCTGTAAACACAGCCGCTCCACCCCCGCCTCTAGAAACTGGCGCACATTCCACGGCAGTTCCCCGTGGCGATAGAGTAACCAGCGTAACCACAGGTGCTTGAGGCTAGCCAGACCACCCTTGTGCAGCGCCAGAAGGCTGCCCGTGAGCAGCCCCCCCGTCAACAGCCCTTGCCACAGGTTACCCGCCGCAAACCAGGCCAAACCCGCCCCACTCACCGCCCCCAAC
>NZ_JBRCAD010000087.1:0-14620 GCF_053493415.1 Trichothermofontia sp.
GAGGAGCTTGTGGCACTGGGGACGGGGGTTGGGGGCGTCGCGACATGCCGATTGGTACGGAAGGTGACATTCACGCCTTCATTAGACTGTTCCAACACCAGTAGGGGCGTGGGCTTAGCCTTTTGATCCCAGTGCATATAGACCACGCGGCCCTGGAGGGTGGGTTGCCAGTGTTCGTCGGTTTCGGGATCGAGATAGGCTTCGATACAATTAATGAGTTCTTCGATCGTGGCATTGGTGGTTTGGGTAGGCAGTCGGGTTAAGCGCACCTGGACGCGGAAGAGAATTCCCCGTTTCGCATTGGGCAGTTCAGAGGTTTGATACTCAACATCAAAGGTTTCGTCGATTTGGTGGCCCCCGGTACTGGCAATCCCCACAATCCCTTGCTCGGCTTGGTTGGGTCGTAGGGCGGCGGAGATTTTATCTTTCATGCGAATTTTGATTTGGTTGAGAATCGCAAAGTGGAAAATTTCCTCCTCCATGCGCATTTTCAAATAGTCCAAATTGAATTCCCGCGAGTGAACCAGATCGGGGTTGGTCTCCATCTTATTAATGGTTTTCAGCGCCAACTTATACTTTTTCTGCAGTTCCTTATTTTTAAAGGCTTCAAACTTCAGGCGCTTTGTCCAATCATTGGCCTGTATCCGGAACCAAATACCGCCCCCCAGTAAAGCCAACAGCAGCACGCCAGAGGTCATCATCCACAATTGGGGCGATTGCACGATCGCCGTCACATTGGGCGGTACCTGGGCGATCACAGGCGTGATCACGGGGGATTGAGGGGAGCGGGGGGCAGCAATCATAGCGTGTTGGGAGTACAGGGGAAGCTGGGCAAGGGGCATGACCGTTAGCCCCGGAAGACAGGCAGGGGAGACCCAAAGCAACCCTAGTAGCCTGTACTTCTGGGAAATCCGCGATTGCGCGTCTGTGACTCTTCCGGTGGGGATGCAGGGGGCAGAAGCTAGGGGAATGGCGACTGACTACCAGTGGGGACCGTCCAGCAGACAGAATACCCAGCCATTGCTCCTCACCCCAAGGAGCAGACGCTATGCATCTCCACTCTAACCTAAACCACCCCAGATGGCTGGATGATGAACATTAGGACCGCTAGTGGACTGGTTATGGGAGCCAATAGACTTTGACAACTCCCCGGCCTAAAGGCGCGGGGATTCTTGGCTCACAGGGTGTCTTAGACATTGCCCTCACCCAGCAGCTTGACGATGTGCCCCACCGCTGCAATCCCGCGCTGCCTCACTACCTGAGCCGCTGCTACATCCCGGTTTGCGGTGTAACCACACGCTGGGCAGTAATGGGTTCGCTCGGCTAGATTCTTCTTGCCGACACCCCCCCCACAACTGGGGCAAGTCTGGCTGGTGCCCTTAGCTTCCCCTTTGGCGAAATAGACCCCACGCTGCCAGCACACATGGCTGAGAATACTGAGAAAATCTCCCCAGCCTGCATCCAGGCAGTGTTTGCCCAGCATCTCCTTGGCTAACGCTTTCAGGTTCAAGTCTTCAGCAAAAATTATCCCGGCTTGGTCACAGAGATGATGAGCCAGCTTGTACTGGAAGTCCTTGCGAGCATTGCTCAGATACTCGTGGTGTCTAGCCACGCGTTGCTGTTGCTTGCGCCAATTACGGGACCCCTGCCTCATCCGCTTGAGACGACGTTGCCGCGATCGCAGCTTGCGTTGTCCGCTCACCAAGAATCGAGGATTCGGAATCAGTTCACCATTGGAGGTAGCCACATACGACTCAATCCCCACATCTATTCCCAGCGGCTCGCCCTGCGGCTGGACTGAGAGTAGTATGTGGGCCGCTGGGCAGCAGCAGGGATGATGTACTCCCGATCGATGCGGCAGGCATTGATGTCGCACTTGCGAGAACGCGCCCAATCTTTACGTTCGGCCAGCGCGAAATTGTAGACTTGCCGGCAAATCTCCAGCCAGTCCGCAATTACCGCTTCCTGCTCAAGCGTAGGTTGCAGCTTGTACTCGTAAGTGAGGGTTACCATGCTGCAATTTTAGCCTTTTGATTAAGGTGCTTGCAGTTTACTCAAAGCCGTCCTGGAAGGATGGGGCTTGCATCCCAATTATTTTTGGGTCAAGCTGGGATACCCCTACAGCCGTTTCCTCTCGAATGAAGTCCTGTCAAGCCTTGTAGACAAGGGGCTTAAGCCCCTTGTCTGTACCTTACCAAATATGGAAGTGTTGTAATACGTTTAAGATTATAATTCAAATAAAATTGATGAAAGCTAGATCTAATCCCGATCCCCTTCCCCTGATTCGCGCTGGCTTTCAGGCTCTCTCCGATCCCCTGCGTTTGCGCATTCTCGACCTTCTGCGCCACCAGGAACTGTGTGTGTGCGATCTGGGTGATCGCCTGGGTGTCAGCCAATCCAAGCTTTCCTTTCACTTGAAAACCTTGAAAGCAGCCGAACTATTGCGATCGCGTCAGGTAGGTCGTTGGAGCTACTACAGCCTCAACCTGCCCCAGTTTGTCCTCTTGGAGCAGTACCTAGCCGAGTACCGTCGCTTCAGCCCTATCCTACCGGCCTCAATCTGTCGCGAAGGTTGACAAATCAAGTTTTTTTGAAATGATAAGGAGGTAGCTTGTCTGAACGATCGGACATGATCGGAGCTTGCCATGAACAGTCAGTCGTCAGAGCGATCGCCCCAGGCCGTGCAAGCCGGGGGGACACTCAGTTTTTTTGAGCGTTATCTCACCCTTTGGGTGTTTCTCTGCATTATTGCGGGCATTGGACTAGGGCGTTTGTTTCCTCAAGTGGCTGTAGCCTTGGATGCTATGAGTATCCATCAGGTCTCGTTGCCGATCGCGGTATGCCTGTTTTTTATGATGTATCCCATCATGGTCAAGATTGACTTTTCCCAGGCAAAGCAGGCGGCCCGGACCCCCAAACCTGTGTTGTTAACCTTGGTCGTGAACTGGTTAATTAAGCCGTTTACGATGGTTGTTTTTGCTCAAGTGTTTCTGGGTTGGTTATTTCGACCTCTTATTACCGGGACAGAACTGCTGAATGGGGTGGAAGTTCCACTGGCTAATGCCTATATTGCCGGGGCAATTCTGTTGGGTATTGCGCCCTGTACCGCAATGGTTTTGATGTGGGGTTACCTGTCCTATAGTAACCAGGGACATACCCTGATCATGGTGGCGATTAACTCTTTGGTTATGCTGTTTCTCTATGCTCCTTTGGGGCGTTGGTTGTTAGCTAGCAATGATTTAGTCGTGCCCTGGCAAACGATTGTCCTCTCGGTGTTGATCTACGTGGGTCTACCCCTCATTGCTGGCATGTATTCCCGTTATTGGATTTTCCGTCACAAGGGACGTGATTGGTTTAATCGCTATTTTCTGAAGTATCTGAGTCCGATCGCGACGACGGCGTTACTCGCAACCCTAATCCTATTATTTGCCTTCAAGGGTGAGCTAATTGTCAACCATCCTCTTCACATTCTGCTGATTGCTATTCCCCTATTTATTCAAACAAATGTTATCTTTTTCCTGTCCTACGTGGCTGCCTGGAAACTGAATTTTGTCTACGAAGATGCTGCCCCTGCTGCGCTGATTGGGGCTAGTAATCATTTTGAAGTCGCGATCGCGACGGCGGTGATGCTCTTTGGCCTCAATTCGGGGGCGGCTCTGGCAACGGTGGTGGGGGTACTGATTGAGGTGCCAGTGATGCTGATGCTCGTGGAAATCTGTCGGCATACGGCCTTTTGGTTTGCCCGTAGTCCAGAGAAAGCCACCCTCCCTGATCCCCGGTGTTTTAAGGGCAATCTGTAATTTTTCCATTGCTAATCTTCATCCTCAGCAGGTTGATTTATGAAACGAATTATGTTTGTTTGCAAGAAAAATTCAGCCCGATCGCAGATAGCTGAAGCCTTCGCTAAGCAATTAGGGGCGGGGCAGGTGGCGGTTACCAGTGCCGGCTTGGAAGCCAGTCAGATCAACCCAGGGGCGATCGCGGCGATGGACGCGATCGGCATGGATATCCGTCACCAAACCTCCAAGGCACTGGCCGATTTTCAACCAGAGGATTTTGATATCGTGATCTCCCTCTGTGGCTGCGGAGTGAATTTACCCCAGGCGTGGGTCCTTCGGGAAGTCTTTGAAGATTGGCAACTCCCTGATCCAGCGGTGGAGCCGAACCTTTTCCCCCAGGTCCGGGACGAAATCCAACGGCGGGTACAGGCCCTCCTGGCACAGATATAACAATCTTAGATGGTTGATGAGCATGGGTGGGCATCCTAGCCGCGCGGGCTAGAAGCCGGCACCACCATCCCTCACGAACCCTTTAGGATTGCTATAGGCACCGCCTAATCCTGGGGATGATGAGGATAGACAGGTGCCAAACGCATCGCCATCAGCCGTGGGGTGAGGACGAGCGTAGGGGCCAGCTTTCCAAGTCAGGGGTTTCCCTCTCCCCCCCTTTCGGCCCTAAAGTCATCTGCAGCTAAATCACAGACTGTTAACTTTTGTTACAGAACTTGTCGAGGATACCTGTTACAGTGGCAGCGCATCTCTACCTCTGATGCAGTCTTCGTCGATCGTCAGGTGGTAGGCAGGGGGCTACCCCACAACGTCCAGTCAAGCTAAAATCTGAAATCCCAAAATCTAAAATCCCATTTGGCAGGATACTGATCCCCTAATGGCTGTGCGATCGACAGCGGCTGTTGGGAATTGCGTGTAGAGGACAAGGAGAACGATGTACCAACCCAAGATTGGTGATACCGTTTTGCAATTCTGGCACAAACACCCGGACGGCTCACCCATTACGGTTCTACCAGAGGGCAAGATTGTCCAAGTGTTTGGTGTGGGTTGCGTTGTCGAGTGGCAGGGCGGCAAACGCGAATTTTTCCGAGATACGCGCACATTAATCAAGTGTCGCTAGCTGTAGGGGCGGATGGTACCAAACACGTCCCGTGGGCCTACCCCTACGCCTGTCCATGCAACGGGCGATCGCCTTAATCTTCGCTCCCAACGTCTTGTTCCGTCCCTTCAGAGAGGTTCTCCTCTTCAGGTCGGGCACCCCCTTCCGGTCGCCGTCGGTTATAGCGGCTGCGATTGGTCCGTTTGCGGAACTTACGGGCATAAGCTTCGTTCCGTAGAGCTTTCTCCTTTTTCAAGTTACGGCGTTTAGCCATCCTAACCTCAACTCATGGTCTACAGTTAAAAATTGGGTGCGTCTGGGCCAACAGTCAGCACGATCGCCGCACCGCTCAAGGGCTTGCCAGGGGGTGCTAGCTACGACAGCCCGCATTTCTGGCAAATATTCATCCTACCATACCTTGCCTAGCCTCCCGAACCTGATGATGCGCCCGATTAGCTCGCAGGTAGAGTCCCCACCGCCTGATCTGCGTCTGAGCGATCGGATGACGTAATCCGGGGGATGTACCTAACTGCTCAACTCTAACCCTACAATTTGAGTAGTGTGCCCCAGGCAGGTGCATATCGGTACTCTGTCCGTGGTGACTGGGTTCCCATCGCAATTCAACCGCCTGCGCCAAGCGATTATTTTATGTATCCAACACTACAATCCATTTTTCGACAAATCTTCTCAGTTTTTACTGACATTCGCTTCACGATCGGGGGGACAGTCATTACCCTGGCCTCCATTATTCAGGCGATTATTTTATTTCTAGTCATTATTTTTATTGCCCGCGCACTTAAGGTTCTTCTACGCAAACACCTCCTTTCTCGGCTGGGAATTGATGCCACGAATCGGGAAGCGATCGCCACAATTATTAGCTATAGTTTGGCCATTATTAGCTTTTTAATTGTATTGCAATTAACGGGCATTAACGTGGCCTCCTTGGCTGTGATTGCTGGAGGCTTGGGAATTGGGGTTGGCTTTGGGTTGCAGAGTATTACCAAAAACTTTATTAGTGGTCTGACTCTATTAACAGAGCAGAAGTTGAAGGTTGGCGATTTTATTGAATTTTCAGGTCTGTCGGGCTATGTCAAAGAAGTATCGTTGCGATCGACGCTGATTCGGACTCGTGATGGGGGGGATGTGGTTGTTCCCAATAGTGAACTTGTCGAAAATCATGTCTTAAACTGGACCTATGACAGCTACATTGCCCGGATTAAGGTCCCGGTGGGAGTTGCCTATGGCAGTGATCCATCCCTAGTTACAGAAACCCTTTTACAGGCTGCTTATCAGGATGCGAATGTTGTGCATGATCCGGCTCCTCGTGTGGTCTTTCAGGGATTTGGCGATAGTTCTCTTAATTTTGAATTATGGGTATGGGTCACGCGGATTGATGATGAACCCTTTATTAAAAGTTCCCTAAACTTTGCGATCGAATACAATCTACGGCAGCACCAGATTGTGATTCCCTTTCCCCAGCGTGACCTGTGGCTGAAAAATCCGGAAGCCCTGTCAGGCTTTTTCTCTCGACGGGAAGCGGACGAATTGGAACCTTTGGCGGCGGAACAGCTCCCAGCCCAGGCAACTGTTAGGGCACCCGCTTTACGAGATTTTCTCAAGCAAGTTCCCTACTTCCAGGGATTTAGTGAGTTAGAGTTACGTCAACTCATTGAAATTGGTTATCGTAAGCGCTTACAACCCACCGAAGTACTGTTTCGAGAAAATGATGCGGGTGATGCATTCTATATTGTTTTAAGTGGTTTGGTTGAAGTGGTTGCCGAACAAATCAATAAACAATTAACAACCCTGGAGTCAGGTCGTTTCTTTGGCGAACTATCTTTGATTCTGGGTATCCCTCGCACCGCGACCGTTCGCGCCTTGGAACCTACGACCTTGTTCGTCATCAACAGCAAAAGTTTCTCCAAATTACTTCAGAACTATCCTGGATTTTATGAGATTATTGTTAATGAACTTAGCAAGCATCAACAGGAACTCATAGAGCGCCAGAAACAATTACGTGAATTAGGCTTGGTCAATGCTGATGAGGATGATAAAAATCCAATTATTTGGGTCAGAAAACGTCTGAAGAATTTGTTTAATTTGACTTAATATTATGCTACGTCAACCCTCTCCTCCCCACTACACATTTACCTGGCATAGTTGCATTGCTGAGATTCCCCAATCGGCTTGGGATGCCTTGGCAATGCCCTTGCCGACACCGTTTTTAGAGTGGGAATGGCTGAACAATCTTGAAACCTCCGGTAGTGCCGTTGCTCGCACCGGTTGGTTACCCAATCACCTGACCGTTTGGCGCGATCGTACCTTGATCGCGGCGGCCCCGCTTTACCTGAAAGGCCACAGCTACGGTGAATTTGTCTTTGATCACCAGTGGGCTGATCTGGCCTATCGCTTAGGGGTTCAATACTATCCCAAACTGTTAGGGATGACACCCTTCACCCCAGCGATCGGCTACCGATTTCTGGTCGCACCCAGTGAGGATGAAGCGGAATTAACCACCCTGATGTTTAATGAGATTGATCATTTCTGCGATCGTCATCAGATTGCCAGTTGCAATTTCCTCTTTGTTGATCCGGATTGGCAACCTTTCGCGCAACAGGCTGGATGTTTGCCCTGGTTGCACTATAGCTATATTTGGCAAAATCAGGGCTATCAAACCTTTGAAGATTACTTACAAAGATTTAATGCCAACCAACGCCGCAACGTTAAGCGAGAACGGAAAGCGGTTGCCCAGGCTGGATTGGAGATTAAAACCCTCCTGGGTGAGGAAATTCCCCATGCCCTATTTCCAAAAATTTATCATTTCTATAGTAGTACCTGTGACAAGTTCATGTGGGGGAGTAAGTATCTCACCCGTCGTTTTTTTGAGCAACTTTACCCTAAGTATCGCGATCGTGTTCTGTTGATCGCTGCCTATGAAGCGACGAACCCCCACCCATTGATCGGTATGTCCTTTTGTATTACCAAGGGCGATCGCCTCTATGGACGGTATTGGGGCAGCGATCGTGAAATTGACTGTCTGCATTTTGATGCCTGTTACTACACGCCTATTGATTGGGCGATCGCCAACAACATTCAACTGTTTGACCCTGGGGCAGGCGGTCGTCACAAAAAACGTCGAGGGTTTCCCGCAACCCCGAACTATAGCCTACATCGCTTTTATAACAATCGGATGCAACATATTCTGAGCAGCCATATCGACGAAATTAATGCAATGGAACAGCAGGAAATTGACGCGGTTAACCGGGATTTACCCTTTCGTCAGGCTAACTATAGCAATCTCAGGTGATTGATGAGCGTGGGGTGGGCATCCTGCCCGCGCAGACTAGAAGCCTGCCTCACCCTCCTTCACAAACCGTTTAGGATGGCTATAGGTACAGTAAACATAAAGTTTCGCAACGTTGGTAGTAACGACTTGAGGCATTGCAGGCTAAAGCCTGAACTACAAACGTTACATAGTTAATTATGCGCTGCACTAGGATTTCGGAGCGCTGCTCCCTAGCCTCAGTAGATTCTCCTACCGAGATGCTACGCGAACGAAAAATAATTGTGGAGTAGGTATCTTGCTAGATTTTAGATTTTAGATTTTAGATTTTGGATGAGCTGGATGTTGTGGGGTAAGCATCCTGTCTGCTCCTGAGACAGCCGAGTCTTCGATATATTCAGACGGCCATCCCACATTCAACCTGTGATCTGCTAAGCCGTGATTTTGCACGATCTGCGGATGGCGACCTAATTCACCCGATCAGGTGAACTGCAGTAACTTGTTTTAGCCACACTTGATCCGATAAACTAACCGCAAAGAGATGCCATCTAGCCTCAATCAATCCATCGTCAGGTTGCTTTGCTTATTGGGGCATGAAGTATTGAGGTATTGCAGCAATGCAACCATGACGTTGCGGGGATAATCACCCTGCTCACATCGCTTGCCGAGAGCTATCCCACGCCCTCAGGTATATCGAAACTCCGGAGACCCTTAACCATGCCATCGGACGACAGACGACCATCAGGAACCTCCCGGCGACGCTTCTTGGGCCAAGCCCTAACCGCAGCAGGAACCGCGATCGTGGTGCCTAAAGTCCTGGATGCAGCCAATAATAGCGATGGTGTTGATGCCCAAACCACTGCTAACGATCGCACCCTGCCCATGCAAGCTGCCATCCCGGTTACGCTCACGATTAACGGACGATCGCACACGGTCAATATTGAACCCCGTGTCACCTTGCTGGACCTTCTCCGCGAACGGCTGAAGTTAACGGGCACGAAAAAAGGCTGCGATCACGGCCAATGTGGTGCGTGTACTGTTCTAGTGGATGGGGAGCGCGTCTATGCCTGTTTGTCCCTGGCGATTATGCAGGAAGGTAAGCAAATTACGACGATCGAAGGTTTAGCCCAGGGAACCCAACTCCACCCCGTCCAAGCCGCGTTTATTGACAACGATGCCCTCCAGTGCGGCTACTGCACCCCCGGCCAAATTTGCGCCTCCGTTGCTCTCCTCGCCGAAGTCAAGCGGGGCTGTGCCAGTGTCGTCACCCCCAATCTCACCCAGCCGCCCCCATTGGCCACCCTCTCCGAGGCGGAAATTAAGGAACGCTTGAGCGGGAACCTCTGTCGGTGCAGTGCCTACAACGGGATTGTGGCCGCCGTGCAACAGGCCGCAGGCCAAACGCCCCCCTCGGCAGCGGCGACGAT
This sequence comes from Trichothermofontia sp., assembly GCF_053493415.1. Classification (NCBI taxonomy): domain Bacteria; kingdom Bacillati; phylum Cyanobacteriota; class Cyanophyceae; order Leptolyngbyales; family Trichocoleusaceae; genus Trichothermofontia; species Trichothermofontia sp. Next base: position 9,598 of record NZ_JBRCAD010000087.1, read on the forward strand.
CCTGGTTCAGGAGGGGGTAGCCGGATGAAGAATTTTGCCTACGTGCGGGCGACCTCCGCAGCGGATGCGATTCAACGATCGCACACCACACCCAACACCCAATTCATTGCCGGGGGGACCAACCTTGTCGATCGCCTCAAGGTTTTTCTGGATAACCCGGCCCAACTAATCGATATTTCCCGCCTGGATCTCAAGGCGATTACCCCCACCCCCGACGGCGGCCTCCATATCGGTGCCTTGGCGAGCAATACCGCTGTCGCGGACCATCCCCAAGTCCGGCGGGATTATCCCTTGCTGTCGCGGGCAATTTTATCGGGTGCATCCCAACAGATTCGCAACGTGGCGACGGTGGGCGGTAATTTACTCCAACGCACCCGTTGTCCCTACTACTACGATCCCGTCTTTGCCTGCAATAAACGGCAACCGGGGAGTGGTTGCGATGCCGCCCAGGGGATTAACCGGATGCACGCGATTTTGGGAGCGAGTGATGACTGTGTTGCTGTCCATCCCTCTGATATGTGTGTCGCTTTAGCGGCCCTCGCTGCCGTGGTTGAAGTCGAAGGTCCCCAGGGCAAACGCCAGATTCCCTTTGCGGAATTTCATCGCCTACCGGGGGATGCGCCCCATCTGGATACAACCCTGCAACCGGGGGAATTGATTACAACCATCCACTTGCCCCCCGTACCCTTTGCCAAAACGGGGGTTTACCTGAAACTGCGCGATCGCGCCTCCTATTCCTTTGCCCTCGTATCCGTAGCCGCAGCGGTGGAGATTACGGGCGATCGCATTCGAGCAGCGCGTCTGGCCCTGGGGGGAGTGGCCCATAAACCCTGGCGATCGCTCGACGCTGAAGCGTTTCTTGCGGATAAACCGGCGACGGGAGAAACCTTCCAACAGGCCGCCGCGATCGCGCTCCAGGACGCTAAACCATTAGCGCACAATGGGTTCAAAGTTGAAATGGCGAAACGGGCCATTAAACGGGCACTGACGATTGCAGCCAAGGGAGGTGGGGTCGCATGAGCACGGGAGCAGCCAACCCAGAGTTGGCCAACACAGTCATTGGGACGGCGGTTAAACGCAAGGATGGCCTCGCCAAGGTGACGGGCCAAGCCACCTATGCTGCCGAGCATGATCTGCCGGGATTGGTGCATGGCTGTTTGGTGACGGCAGCGATCGCGAAGGGACGGATTCGGTCCATGTCCACCCAGGCGGCAGAGCAGGCACCGGGGGTGATCGCCGTGATTACCCACAGCAATATGCCCAAGGTGTTCAAACCCACCAATAATTTCATCACGAGCAAAATTTACGAAGCCCGTTTACCCCTAGCGGACGATCGCATTCATTATGGCGGGCAAATCATCGGCCTCGTGGTTGCCGATACCTGGGAACGGGCACGGGAAGCCGCGCAGCTAGTCCAGGTGGACTACGACAGTCAGCCCCCGTTGGTGGACGCCACGAAGGCCACCTATCGACCGGCAGCGGGGTTGTTTGGCGAGGATATGGTCTTTCGCAAGGGGGAATTTGCCAGGGGGGAAGAGAACATCCCAACGGGCACTACGCTGAAAGCCACCTACCATACGGTTACCGAACTCCATGCCATGATGGAACCCCACGCCATCATCGCCCAGTGGCAGGGCGACACCCTCACGGTCTACGAAGGGTCCCAATGGGTGGTTGGGGGACAGCGCACCTATGCCGAACTGTTTGGTCTGCCTTCGGAAAAGGTACGACTCATCTCGCCTTATATTGGGGGCGGCTTTGGTTCCAAGGCATTTCCCTGGCCCCATAGTATTCTCTGTGCAGCGGTAGCCCGCCAGATCCAGCGGCCCCTGAAGCTAGTGGTGAGCCGTCGTCAGATGACGGCCAATACGGGGCATCGATCGCAAACCGAGCAAACCCTGCAACTCACGGCGAAACCTGATGGGGAGTTGATCGCGATCGGCCACACGGCGAAATCAGCCACCTCTCCGGTCGAAGATTTTCCCGAACCCTGCACCAGCATGACCCCGGCTATGTACGCCGCGCCCAGTGTGCAGACCAGCCAAACCTTGGCCACCTTAAACGTGGGCACCCCCACCTGGATGCGGGCACCGGGGGAAGCCCCTGGCATGTGGGCGCTGGAGTCGGCGATGGATGAATTGGCTTGGAAATTGAACCTTGATCCGGTGGCCCTGCGGCTGAAGAATGAAACCCAAACCCACCTGCGCAGTGACCTACCCTTTTCCAGCAAGCACTTTGCCGAGTGTTTGCAAGTGGGAGCCAACACCTTTGGCTGGTCGGATCGCCCCCGCCAACCCCGGAGCCTGAATCGAAATGGCGAACTCATCGGTTGGGGCATGGCGGCTTCCACGTTTCCAGCCCTGCGGGGGAATACCTCGGCGAAGGTCCGTCTGTTACCGGATGGTCGGGTGCAGGTGTTGGCTTCAGCTAATGATATGGGCACGGGAGCCTATACGGTCATCGCGATCGTGGCGGCGGAAACCCTAGGCGTGCCGGTGGACAAGATCACGGTGGAGATTGGGGACTCCCGCTTCCCCAATGGCGGTCTAGCCGGAGGGTCCCAGATGACTGCTTCCCTGGCCCCTGCGGTCCAAAATGCCTGTCAGACCTTGCTCCAGTCGGGGAATTTTGCCACGGTGGCTGAGGCCGTGCAGGAACTCCAGCGATCGGGGCGGGCGGCCTTGGAAGCGACGGGTTCAGCGGCCCCTGATGCTGCGAACCGACAGTGGGCGTTTCAATCCTGGGGTGCCCATTTTTGTGAAGTCGCGATCGATGAGGAACTCGGTCGATTACGGGTGACGCGCTGGCTGTCGGTCATGGACATCGGCCAGGTGATCAATGCCAAGGCAGCGGCGAGTCAAATCCGGGGCGGCGTGATCATGGGCATCGGCTCGGCCCTGATGGAGGAGTGCCACTTTGACCCGCATACGGGCCATTCCGTGGTCTACGACTTGGCGACCTACCACTACCCCAGCCATGCCGATATTCCCCGCATCGAGGTCACGTTCGTGGGCAAACCGGATTTGGCATTTAATCCCATAGGGGGGCGCGGTGTGGGGGAAATTGGCATTACGGGCGTTGCCGCCGCCGTGGCGAATGCGGTTTATCATGCCACGGGCCGGCGGTTACGGAGCCTGCCCTTAACGCCCGATAAGCTCATGGCTTAAGGTGGAGACGACTGGCATGGAAGTGCTTCAACTAACCACGACTGTGGACGAATCAGGCCATTTGCGTCTGGATATTCCGACTGCTCTGGCACCGGGACAGGTTAATATTGTTCTGGTTGTTAATCCTGTAGCAGCCGCTCCGCCTCAGGAACCAAACTATGATTTCTCTGATTTGGTCGGTCGTTTAACCTGGCAGGGGGATGCTGTTGCATCTCAGCGATCGCTACGCAATGAGTGGTAATCGTTATTTACTAGATACGAATGCGATCGTTGCTTTGTTACAAGGCAATATTCGACTGCTTCGATTGCTCCAAGATGCTAGTTGGATTGGCATTTCAATTATTAGTCAGATTGAGTTTCTGGCTTTTTCTGAATTGACGGAAGCTGATTATCATCTTTTTAAACAATTTCTTAAACGAGTGGAAGTTGTGGGTTTGACAGCCAGTGATACCCACTTGATTGCAAGGATTGTCGAAATTCGTCAACAATATCGATTGAAGTTACCCGATGCAGTCATTGCAGCAATGGCCATCCAAAATACAGCCATTTTGGTTACAGCTGATCAAGAATTTACAAGAATGGCAATGCTTGAGATAGCTCGTTTTTGCGACTAAAGTCGCTACTACAAACTCCAAAAATCTCTGAGATGGTACCCTCCCCTGCTCGTCGTCACGGTTTTAAAGATTTCTCGTTTAAAACATCTCTGAAAATACGACAATGAACGAATTACAGCACATTCTCACCGCCTTTGAGCAGAGTCAGCAATTGGGGGAACGTACGGTACTGGGCACGATCGTGCAAACCCAGGGGTCCGTTTATCGTCGTCCGGGTGCGCGGCTGTTGGTGACGGCAACCGGTGAACGGGTGGGGACCATCAGTGGCGGGTGTTTAGAAGCTGATCTGGTTGAACGATCGCGCTCCTTGCTCACCCACGGCGGTGCGCCTATCCTCGTCCGCTATGACACGACTGCGAGCGATGACCTCGTGTTCGGCTTGGGTTTGGGCTGCAATGGGGTGGTGGATGTGTTGCTGGAGGCGGTGGACCCAGCCGCCAGGGGCAACCCCCTGCCCCTGATCCGGACCTGTTTGGAGACCCAAGCACCGGGGGTGATCGCGACGGTCTTTGCCGTTGACAACGTGCCGGACGTACACGTGGGCGATCGCGTCCTGCTGCCCCCCGATCGCCTGCCGATCACCGCGATCGCTAACCCAATCGTGGCCCAACGGCTGGTGACGGATCTCACCCAAACGCTCAACGAACAGCAAATCCGCATCCAGACCTATCCCCTTGCTGGGGGGAGTATGACCGTCCTGCTCGAAATCATCCGCCCGCCCACACCGCTACTGATTTTTGGGGCTGGGGATGACGCCATCCCCGTAGTGCCGTTGGCCAAACAGGTGGGCTGGCAAGTCACGGTCCTTGATCATCGACCTGCGTTATTAAGCCGCGATCGCTTTCCCCTCGCCGATCACTGGCTCACCTACACCCCAACGCAACCCCAGACCTACCGAGCACGACTGACATCCTCAACCGTTGCCGTAGTCATGACCCATCACTATCCCAGTGATCTGGCGTTGCTCAAAACCCTACTGCAAACACCGCTCCGGTACCTGGGAGTTTTAGGTCCCAAACGGCGGATGCAGCAACTGGAACACGACCTTGCGACCCAAGGCATCACCCTAACGCCGGAACAACGCCAACGCCTCTATAGTCCCATTGGTCTGGATATCGGGGCCGAAACCCCAGCGGAAATTGCCCTCGCGATCGTGGCGGAAATTCAAGCCGTGATGGCCGGTCGGACGGGTCAATCTTTGCGCGATCGCCCCGGTGCCATTCATGCCCCCATCCCTACCTC
>NZ_JBRCAD010000088.1:0-7777 GCF_053493415.1 Trichothermofontia sp.
CCACGGGCAATCCCGCGAGTCGCTGCGCTCCAAGTCGACTGCCGTTAGCGACAGCGACTACTTCGGCGTCTACGAGGCAATGTACACGGCCCGCAGGCGGGATCCAATCCCGGGTGCCCAGTGGACGGGCATTGTCAGCAGTACGGCGATCGCCATGCTGGAAAAGGGGCGAGTTGAAGGCGTTGTCTGTGTCCAAAACAGTGAGCACGATCGCTTCCAACCCAAACCCGTGATTGCCCGTACCCGTGAAGAGATCCTCGCTGCACGGGTGAATAAACCCACGCTTTCGCCCAATTTGTCTGTCCTTGAACAGGTACAACAGTCGGGGATGAAACGCCTGCTGGTGATCGGTGTTGGCTGTCAAATTCAAGCCCTGCGGGCTGTTGAGCAGCAATTAGGCTTGGAAAAGCTCTATGTACTGGGGACCCCCTGTGTGGATAATGTGACCCGTGCCGGGTTGCAGAAATTTTTAGACACCACCAGTCGCTCGCCGAAAACCGTTGTTTACTACGAATTCATGCAGGATTTCCGCGTCCATTTCAAACATGAAGATGGCTCCACGGAAACCGTACCCTTCTTTGGTTTGAATACGAAGGAACTCAAGGATGTCTTTGCTCCCTCCTGCATGAGTTGCTTTGATTATGTCAATGGTTTGGCAGATTTAGTCGTGGGGTATATGGGTGCGCCTTTTGGCTGGCAGTGGATCGTGGTGCGCAACGATCGCGGCCAGGAAATGCTCGATCTGGTCAAGGATCAACTAGAGGTGCAGCCTGTCTTTTCCCAAGGCGATCGCCGCCAAGCGGTGCAACAAAGTATTCCCGCCTACGATAAGGCTGTTACCTTACCGATGTGGGCAGCGAAGTTAATGGGTGTTGTCATTGACAAAATTGGACCACGGGGTTTGGAATATGCCCGGTTTTCGATTGATTCCCACTTCACCCGCAATTATCTCTACGTTAAACGTCATTACCCGGAAAAACTCATGGCCCACGTCCCCGAATTTGCCAAGCGTATTGTGAGCCAATACCAGTTACCGAAGACCTAACAGGCGTCCTTCACACGGGTCCTAAATTAATTCCAACACGGGTTAAGAAAATGTCTTACAAGGGGGATCGTGGTTAAAACCATGAATACGAACCTCGACGCTTGGCTATCCTAACTTGGCTATCCTAAGGGTTGCTTTACGTTTGTAGTGGCGACTTTAGTCGCCAAAACGACTGGTTTCTCGACTTTTCAAACTCCCTCTCAGACGGTGGGCAGTGTAGTTGCCCAACCCCGATGTCATCTGGGTGCGCAGGGGATTGGGACCGCAGGAAGGCGATGCGATCGCTCAGGGGTTAGTCGTCGTTCCAGCAAGCCGCTTCCGGCGGGATGAGGTGCCCCACACAAGGGTAGCCGTAATCGGGGATGAGGGCTAGCCAGACATCAACCGATGAGGTCAATCGCCCCTTCAGACAAGACAGAACGTTATCGCGCAAAAACCGACGACACCACCACCGTAACGGTTGCTGAGGCAATCAACGCAAATGCCAACTGCACCACCCACTGGGTTGCCTGCTGGTAGGTCGTGAACCGATCGTTAAATTTGGCCTGCTCCGCTTCCCAGCGATCGAACTTAGCCGTTACATCCGCTTCTAGCCGATCCAATTGCTCAGCGATATCCCTCAGCGTGGGTTCTGCGTTCATGGGGCCTCCATTACTTTAAACAGGTAAATTCGCACGCGGGTTAAAGTCTTCGAGTTGGCGTAGTTTCTCATAGAGTTCCCGTTCCTGGGCGCTGATATTTTTGGGGATCACCACTTGAATTTCGACAATTTGATCGCCCCGGCGGCCTGCTTCATCGGGATAGCCCTTTTGCGCCAGCCGCAACCGTTGACCGGAACTCACCCCCGCTGGGACGGTCATCTTTACAGGGCCATCTAACGTCGGGACTTCGATCGCACCGCCCAACACCGCTTCACTCGGCGTTAGGGGCAGTTGGCAAAGAATGTCAATGCCCTCAACTTTGAAAAAAGGGTGGGGGATGACATCAATTTTGAGATACAAATCACCGCCAGCAATGCCTTGACCTCGGAGGCGAATGCGTTGGCCAGACACCATCCCAGGGGGTAAGTTCACCTCCAGCGATCGGCCATCTTCCAAGCGAATCCGTTCCCGGCCTCCCAGATAGGCGGTTTCCAAGGGCACCGAGAGACGCGCTTCCGCATTGCGGGGAGAAGGACGGGCATTCACGGTATAGGCTGTGCGGGTTGTGCCCGGTCGGAATTGGGTACTGCGGCTGGCCGATGGGGTGCTGGCTCCCCCGGTGGTGCCATTGCGACTGGCCCGACGACCCAGGAGTTGATCGACAAAACTATTGAAGTCTTCAACCTCGAAGTCAATTTCCTCACGGGTAGCGGTACGCCCCCCCACGCCCCAACCTGCTGCTGCCGATCGCGCCGCCTTCCCCGCAAACCCGCGTTGTTTCCAGAACCGGCTGAACTGGTCATACTGCGATCGCTTACTGGCATCGGACAGGACCTCGTAGGCTTCGCCAATATCTTTAAACTTTTCCTCTGCCGCCTTATCCCCCGGATTAAGGTCAGGATGGTATTTCCGGGCCAGCCGCCGGTATGCCTGCTTGATTTCATCCACCGAGGCGTCTCTGGCCACGCCTAAGATTTCGTAATAGTTCCGAAAGTTCTGCATAGTCTACAGGATACTCGATCCATCGGGGCCTAAGGGGGCAGGCTGTTGCCCTTCTGGGCATAGTCTACCAAGATCTATCATTATGAAGAGACTCAAGGTTGGGAAGCCGAGAGGTTGTGGGGTAGGCATCTTGCCTGCCAGGACTACACAGCCAATCTTGTGGGGTAGGCATCTTGCCTGCCAGACGCACGCGAAAATGGGGACATTTTTAGGGCAAGCTAAGATGATCACGACAGCACCAGCCAAACCCTTACTGACCTTTGAAGAGTACTTGGCCTATGACGATGGCAGCGATACTCGCTATGAACTGGTGGATGGAGCCTTAGTCGCAATGCCGCCTGAGTCCTCAGAAAATAACCAGATTGCCAAGGGGTTGTTCTTTGAATTGGCCAAGTATGTCCCCCTCGCCTTGCTGGCCCATAAGGACACGGAAATCGAGGTCTCTGGTCGTCGTGCCCGGTGCCGCATCCCTGATCTCTTAGTGCATAGCGAAGAATCCCTGGCTGCGCTGGCCGGGGCAAGTCGGGCGACTCTAACACGGGATATGCCACCCCCCGCCCTCGTGATTGAAGTTGTGAGTCCCGGCACCGCTAACCGTAATCGGGATTATCGCCACAAGCATACAGAGTATGCCGCCCGTGGCATTGCCGAATATTGGATCGTCGATCCGGAAACGCGGCAGGTCACCCTCTGTCAGTGGGTAGAGGGACAGTACGAAGACACGGTTTTGACGGGATCAGCCCCCATCCCCTCCGCTGTGATTCCTAACCTGAATGTAACCGTTGATCAGATCTGGGGCATGGGCCAATAGGGTCACTCTCCGATTTTTATTTTGTGATCAAATTGTGATCAAAGGGAGTAGCCACAATGATCGCGACACCTTCCCCGAAAACCCTGCTGACGTTTGAAGAGTACTTGGCCTATGACGATGGCAGCGATACCCGCTATGAACTGGTGGATGGAGCGTTAGTTGCAATGCCGCCTGAATCCCCAGAAAATTTGGCGATCGCCCGGTTCCTCTTGGCCGAATTGATGAAATATCTGCCGCTGCAACGGGTTGTCTACAATACCGAGATCGAAGTCTCTGGCCGTCGGGCACGGTGCCGGGTGCCGGATTTATTGGTCCATAGTGAGGAGTCCCTAGCCGCCTTAACTGGCGCGAGTCGGGCTACCCTTACCCGTGATATGCCACCCCCCGCCCTCGTGATTGAAGTCGTAAGTCCCGGCACCGCTAATCGCGATCGAGACTATCGCTATAAGCATACCGAATACGCCGCCCGTGGCATTGCCGAATATTGGATCGTCGATCCGGAAACGCGGCAGGTCACCCTTTGTCAGTGGGTAGAGGGACAGTACGAAGACACGGTTTTGACGGGTGCAATGCCAATTCCCTCTGCGGTGATTCCTGAGCTAAACTTAACTGTCGATCAGATCTGGGCAATGGGGGATCAAGCGTTTGCTCCTGAAACCAGCGCTCAACCACCAAGAGCCGATCAACCACCAAGACACTAAGATCACTAAGATCCACCAAGAACTTCGTGCCCCTTGGTGTCCTTCGTGCCTTTGTGGTTCCCAACACCCCCTACACCCTAGATCCAATCATCATCATCCCCCCAATCCTCATCGTCATAGCCGTTATAGCGATTGCCCCGATCGTACCCTCCCCGATCATAGCCGCCGCGATCGTAGCGATCGCCCCGCCCCGACTGACCACTCGATCGCGATTCACTCAACTGGCGACAACTGCTATCACTGCCCCGCCGCGAAGGTTCACGACTGGAACTCAAAGACCGACGTTTGCGATCGCCTTGGCCAAAGGGACTCGCCTCCCGAATTTCCGAGAACGTGCGCTTAATCGGCTCCAGGAGATCATCCTCTTCCTCCTCTGCAAAACGCAGGGCAGTTTCCCGCTTCAGTTCGTAGAGGGCATCCTGTAACTCCGCCTGGGTAATGTCCAGCCCCCGCTCATCCTCCTGCTCCAGGCAATCGCGCAGTTCCCGCACCAGGAGTTCAATCCGTTTACGCAAATCACTGGCAAAGTAAACACCAAAGTCGAGGCTCAGTTCCCGCAGTTGCCGTTCCGCCCGGTTCGCCAGGGCCTCGATCCGGTTGCGTTTTTCCACCCGTTCCCGCCGTTCGCGATCGACTTCGGCAAACTCTTCGGCTTCCCGGATCATGCGCTGCACTTCGGCTTCGCTCAGGGTTGATGCGCCTTGAATGACAATGCTTTGCTCCCGTCCCGTACTGCGATCGAGGGCTGTCACTTGCAAAATGCCATTGGCATCAATATCAAAGGACACCTGGATCTGGGGCACACCTCTGGGAGCCGGGGGAATCCCCGTCAACTTGAAGCGTCCCAGGGACTTGTTATCCGCCGCCATCTCCCGTTCCCCTTGCAGAACATGGATTTCCACCAGAGTTTGGCCATTTTCGGCGGTGGAGAAGATATCCGATCGCCGCACCGGGATGGTGGTATTGCGGGGGATCAGCTTTTTCATCACGCCGCCGATCGTCTCCAACCCCAGGGACAGGGGCGTGACATCCAGCAACAGCACGTCTTTCACTTCCCCCGCCAGGATTGCAGCTTGGATCGCGGCCCCCACAGCAACGACTTCATCTGGGTTGACGTTTTGGTTCGGTTCCTTGCGGATCAGCGATCGCACCAGGTCCTGTACAAAGGGAATCCGGGTCGATCCCCCCACGAGGACGACTTCATCAATTTGGGCGGGGGTCATGCCCGCATCGGCGAGGGCACGTTTGACCGGCTGTTGCAAGCGTGAGATCAGATCGTCGCAGAGGCCCTCAAATTGGGCGCGGGTGAGGCGGGTTTCCAGGTGTTTGGGACCGTCTTCGGTGGCGGTGATGAAGGGAAGGTTGATATCGGTGACGGCGACACCTGACAGTTCGATTTTGGCCTTTTCGGCGGCTTCCATGAGGCGTTGCAGGGATTGGCGATCGCGCCGCAGATCAATCCCTTCGGCTTCTAAAAATTGTTCAGCGAGCCAATCGACGATTTTGCGATCGAAGTCATTCCCCCCCAGTTGGGTATCGCCACTGGTGGCCTTGACTTCAAAGACCCCATCACCCACCTCCAGAATCGACACATCAAAGGTGCCCCCTCCCAAGTCAAATACCAGAATCGTTTCGTTCTCCGCCCGGTCTAACCCATAGGCGAGGGAGGCTGCCGTGGGTTCATTGAGAATGCGTTTCACCTCCAGGCCCGCAATCCGTCCGGCATCGCGGGTGGCCTGCCGTTGGGAGTCGTTGAAGTAGGCGGGAACGGTAATCACGGCTCCGGTCACAGGTTCACCCAGATAGCGACTGGCTTCTTCAACCAGCTTTTGCAGGATCATCGCGGAGATTTCTTCCGGGGCGAATTCCTTCTGCAAGCGGGGGCAGCGGATTTTGACGTTGCCATTGTCGTCCCGCCGGATGGTGTAGGCGACGCGCTTGGATTCGGGAGTGAGTTCCGAGTATTTGCGACCGATGAAGCGCTTAACCCCATAGTAGGTGTTTTGGGGGTTGAGGACCGTTTGCCGTCGCGCCATCTGACCGACGAGGCGCTCGCCATCCTTACTGAACCCGACCACCGAGGGAGTTGTCCTCATGCCTTCGGCGTTGGCGATGACCACTGGCTTGCCGCCTTCCATCACGGCAACGACTGAGTTGGTGGTGCCCAAGTCAATGCCAACTACTTTTCCCATCGATAACTCCGCTCCTGCGATCGCGCTTGCTGCCCAGTCAGGTCTACTCAGGTATTGTCGCTGTCTCAACCCAAGTTATCAACCATTCTATCTTGCCAGCCTGACGCTAAGTCCTCTGGCAAGGGGGGAGGGGGGGGTACTGAATGAATACTGCTTGGGAATGCTTGGGCCGCATGATGCTGGTTTCGGCGGAAACGCGATCGCCCTGCCAAGGGATGAAGTCACGGATGTAGTAAACATAGGACTCTCCCAAATGCGCACGGAACTGGTGTGGGAGGGCAAGGTTGACGAGTATGGCGATCGCCAGGAGGTGGATATTGCCGGGTGTGCCATGCCGATGCAGAAGATTGAAAGCATCGATATAATAAAAATAATCATAAAGATATTTTATGGAACCTCAAGTTAAAGCTAAACCCACGTCACTATACGATACAGACTATCAACTTTGGTTGAATCATACCGTTGCCCAATTGAAAGCACAGGATTTTAGCAATCTTGACCTAGAAAATTTAATTGAGGAGATTGAGAGCTTGGGCAGGAGTGAAAAACACGCGATTTCCCGCTATCTCATGCGCTTGTGTGAGCATCTGCTCAAGATTAAATATTGGGAGTCTGAACGAGAGATGTGCTTAAGAGGTTGGAAACGTGAGGTCATCAACTTTAGGTTACAAATTCAGGAAGGACTGGAGACAAGCCCTAGCTTAAAGTCATTTGTGCAGGATAGTTTTTCTAAGCAATATAAAAATGGCAGAAAACTATTTCTAAATGCTAGTGACCTTAATGCTAGCTTGATTCCCCAAGAGCCTGACTTTACCCTAGAGCAAGCCCTAGATGAAGATTGGTTCCCTTGGCAACCGGAATAGCGTGTAGCGTTCGCTGAATTGACTGGGAAATTCCCGATCGCAAGGCTGCCATTGTCCTGCGTACTTTGTGGGAAATTATGATAGACCAACCCAATCCTCGCTTAGTTTCTGCATTTATCAGGTAAGGACTATGACGCTAACAACCCTTGATACCGTTGCCAACATCAAGCCAATTGATCGCGATCGCCTCACCTTAGTTGAACCTGCATACTAGTCAATTCAACAGCTACCGGTTGGGCAGGTGGGCACTATTCTTGAGGTATACCCCGGTGAGTCGCCCCGTTATCTGGTGGAATTTGCCGATCGCCAGGGACGCGAATATGCAATGGCTGTACTCCAACCCACGGAAGTTCTTGCCCTGCACTATGAATTGAGTTTAGTCGGCTAATTGTTCGTAGTGTTCACGCCCGTGAGCATTAACAACGACTAAAGTCGTCACTACCAACCTTTTGCCTTTTACCTTTTTACTTTTGCCTTAATCATGTCCCAACAACCCACCTACGGCCCCCACAACCCCCACCC